>CAMFLD010000158.1 GCA_945957245.1 uncultured Flavobacterium sp.
ATTATCAATATGTTTTAATTTCTAAAAATGAAAACCACACTATTGATACATTACCCATCTGATATATTACCAACATTACCTCGGTTAATTATCTCCAAACACATTCTCCATCTATTAACATATATGGGAAATACTCATCAGTCCAAGTAATGCCATTGGTTGATATTTTCATACACAAAGCATCTCTTTTCTCAGAAATACCATCAGAATTCTTAAAATTTGCAGATACATCATAAGCAATAGCTGCGGCTTGAATTTTCTTGTTATTCAATTCCTCAAGCAAGTTTTTTTCAATAATTTTTAATATTTCTACTGTATTAAAAGTTTCTGTTTCATCATGATAAAAAACTATTTCTTTAATTTGACCATCTATCAATTTTGTCCCAAATGGCGCAAATTCTTTCAAGTTTTCAATAAAAATCTTTGCTCTAGCAAAAATATTCATTTTTAATTTATCAATTTCATTATTTAGCATCTTGTTTTTTTATAATTATTATATTGAATTTTAATATATTTTTTTACTAAATGATATGATTTTAATATCTATTTTAGAATGCTTTTTATGTTCAACTTTAGGTTTTGAAACCTTTGCTTTGTCTAAAACGATACCTAAAGTAGTATAAGTTTTAATATCAAAACCTGCATTTTGAAGCGGCTTAGTTAATTTAGCGGCTTTATTAATAATTAACTCAGGTTTTACTCCTTTCCCAGTTGAAATTTCTTTTTGTAATCTTAACTGTTCTGTTAAAGCTTGTCTTTGAACATTTTTTATCTCTACAGTACCGCCATCTGGTTTTACTGCATCAGGAATAGTTGTTCCTTTCTGACCAGTTTTTGGGTCAGTTGCTTCCATTGGTTTGGTATTTTTTTCATAACCATTTTCGGCTAACTGCTCCGCTTCAGTTCCTCTCCCCTTAGAAAAATTTTCAGTCATTTTAGATGCTCCTTCCGATGTTTTGGTTCCAACTTCGGTTGTAAATTTAAGAGCATCAGAAGCGCCAAATAGTTCTATAGGTGCGGAACTAAAACTAACAAAAGGAGCCAATTCACAACCTTCCAATTCTCTACCTAATCCTAATTTGTTTTCGGCAAAAGCATACGGTGAATTGTATGCATAATCTTCAGCTAATGGGTCAATATTCATAAACCTACCAATAGCGTAATCATAATTCCTCCACTTAAAGCTGTCCCAGTTAAGCCCTAACTCGTCTTGGCGTTCCTGACCTTGGAACTTATACTTATTCGTAGGCATTCCATTAGCTACCAGGTCCTTTATGGTAGTAACAGCCGGGTCGTCATCGCTGGGCTCATACTTCATTTCTTTAGTGTTGTAATGCCCGTGTTTTAACCCAAAAGGATAATAGTTGTTTTCCTCTAATATCTTCAGCTTCTCAGAAGGAGCATCATAACCGTAACTTACCCTAATATTACCCAAATGGTCTTTGTACTGGTATACATAATTATACAGGTACTGCGGTGTCTCACAGGCTGTGCAGAACGTAGCATTCACATAACCCTCGGCATGCGGAAAAAAATTCAGTTTATTCTCTACATACTGAAAACCATCCAGGTAATCCGTAGTTAACGTTTCCTGATTTGCTGTTATTTTCTTTCTCAGTTTTTTGCCGTTGGCATCGTAAAGATACGCAATACTGCTTCCCGAACCAAAAGTTATTTGCACCGGAAGATTCAGGTGGTTATACGTAATTGCCGTTATCCCTTTGTTTAAATCCGACAACATATTCCCGTTAGCATCATAAGTATAATCCGCTCCGGGGGCAGTATACGTATCATCATAAGGATTTCCCGAATTGATATTATCCTTAAAACCTTTAGGGCTGTTGGAATAATCCTTTACCTTAACCAGTTGGTTCTTTTTATCCGTATCATATTGATATTCTAAATCGTCTATCTGTATCGGGGCATAAATATCCGAATCAAAATCCCCGTTACGCTGTAACGACTGTATGTTCCCGTTCTTGTCATAAGTAAGTCTCTCATCATACATGTTGGTCATCGGACTAGCATTATTAGGTTTCTGGTAGCGGGCAATCGTCAGTCGGTTTAGTTTGTCATAAGTATAGCCATACCTTCTTAGAATATGGTCGGAATCACTGATCCAGTTGGTTTCCGCAATATTGCCGTTGTACAGCGGTACAATTTCACCTCCTTTGTCATTCTGTATCGGCCCGTTATAATTAATCCTAAAGGCAAACAAATCTACATCAGAGCCTATTTTAAGACTGTCCACGTTGTTAATGTCAGTCAGCCATCCCCTTATGTTGTATTTATAATTGACCTTCTGATAAGGCGCTATACTGTCATTACCCACGTCTTTCAGCACCAACTGTCCCAATTTGTCATAATGATTCACTGCCAGGAACTGTTTCGGAAGATTGTTTATTTTATGGGTGTGCTGTATCAGCCTGTCCTGTCCGTTGTATTTATAATCCTCACGTACGGTGGTTAGGTCATCAGCCGTAAGGCGTTTATGGGTGGTTATAGTATATTTGGCTTTACCTGTAAAATCCAGTTTGGAATCTGTTTTGGTCAGCCCTCCCAGATAATTTGCTGCATAGTTTCTTATAGTCCTGCCTTTGACATCATAAAGCGTATAGCTCAGCTCGCCAATGGTGGCGGAAGGATTCTCCAAGACCCTTACCCAGCTTCCGGTTGCAAGACCTTTGGGATTAGTAAGCACTGTTTCCCCCTCAACAGCCGTAGGTATCTGGGTCACAACAAAGTCATAATTATCATAGTAGTTTATACTGAGCAGTTTATATCCATCGGTAGGATACACATTATTGGTATAATGAAGTGTTTTACTGTCCACTGTAATAGGACTTGACTGGTAGCTTTCCCTCCATTCTCCATTATTCATATTAGGTTGGTTTTGAAAAGTAACCCTGTCAGCTTTCGACATGCTGGTTCCTATTGGAAGCCATCCGGTATAAACGACCCTTCCAAAGGCATCGTACTTGGTTATCAGAAAACCAACGGTTGAACCACCAAACGGATCCAAAGCAGGCCCTGTCGCTACAGGTTTGTCCTGAGAGTTATAGACAATGTATTCCCACTGTTTGCAGGGTAGTTTTTTCTCCACCATACGGTTACGGCGGTCGTATTTGTATTGATAACACAGATTGTCCAGCATGCTTTGAGTAATGGTTGAATTAGTATCCGCTACCGGAGGAATTACATAAGTAAGATTCCCATAATCGTCATAAACATAATACGTGTCGTAAGCCTCGCCATTGTAGGTGCGTTTCAAAATCACATGCCCTTCCTTATCCTTAAACTCCTCTGTGGTATTATCCGTGCCTGATACCCAGTTTTCATTTTTGGTAATCGTTTTATAAAGTGTGTTGGCATCATAAAAGTTACCATTGTCTATAAGTCCCGGCTCATAACAAAGGGTTGTTTCGCTATAGTTGGCAGTTACCCCAAAAAGTCTTACTTCTTTTTCAACATTAGCCTGATAATCAAACCGTACTTCGTGGCCACTGCCCATAGCCCAGTCATTCCCGGGAGCCGATTGTTTGAATATCCTGTTCAGCGGCGATTCCTCAAACTGCTTGCGGCTGTAGCCGATACTGTCCCCATAAAAAATCTGATACTGCGAGGCAATACCTGACCGAAGGCTCCCGCTTACAAAAGCCAGGTTGTCCTGAGCAGAAATCAAAGGAAGGTATTCCCTTTGCTGTCTGCCGATAGAGTCGTATTCAATAGTGGTAATAAGGTCTTTGCCTTCCCCTGACATTTTTCCGGCAATCTGCTGTACCGGTCTTCCCAGTCCGTCAAAGTACCCTACGGTCTGCGCTGCCTGCTGGGCAGATGGAGTAGGGATAGAGGTTGTAGTAGGTTGTTTATAAGTGGTCGTTTTTACATAATTCTGGTTACTGCTCTGTCCCAAAACAAGAACAGGAACTATCATCGCTAGTGATACTATTATTTTTTTCATGGCGTTTTAGTTTTGGGTTCTGTAGTTATATTCATCTTCAGTAAGTATGTTTCCGGCCGCATCCCTTACCCTAATCAATCTTCCAAAGCCGTCATACTCATAGGTAGTTTTATAACCTCTAGGGTCAGTAATGGTTTCAACACCCACCAGTGGGATATAAGTATAAGTAGTGACCATGGCATTAGGCAGAGTACTTCTTAGGTTATTGATAGCAGTAAGGTCTCCTTCCTTAAGATTATTGAAACTTATTCCTGTAGCCGCAGCAATCTGGGCATTGGTTGCATTCTCTACCTTGGCTATAGGTTCAGATTTATTATAAGCCCAGATGTAGGATATGGTTATACCTTTCGACTGTTGTAGTTCGGTAGGGTTTCCATACATGTCATAGGCAGTATAATCAACCCTGTCTTCAGCACTAGTGCTGTTTTTGATGGTTTTTATAAATCTAGGCAGGTAAGCAGCATTACCCGGGTAACTGTTATCATACACAATCTGGCTTTTTGATAATAAGTCATCATTTTTGTATTGTTCTATCCGCTCAATCTCTGATATACGATTCTGATGACCGGGAGCATCTCCACTATGATAGAAATAATCGGTTCTTAAAACCTCTCCTTTGCTGTTGATTAGGGTCGATTCGCTTATCTGTTTGTTAACTGGGTTATAATCGTAACTCTCATCGGTCTGTACAATATTCGGGGTAGAACTGCCCGCTTCGTAAAAATAATCCTGTGTAGTTTTGCTGACAAGCTTAGACCAGCCACTGGCTTCATGTACCAGATTAATATCGATATACTCCCTAGGAAGCTTTATATAACTCTTATAAATACATTCTATGTTAAGAATACAGTTTGCAGTGCAGGTATTCAGAAAACTGTAGGCCGATTTAAACATAGCATAGTTGTCAAAAAGATAGGTAAAGGGATCATTTAGTCCTAAATAATTAGTGGTAACCCCATATAAGGTATCTTCAAAAGGAGTGCTCTCAATATTATAATTATACGTAATCTCTTTAAGCATTCTAAAATTTTTATCCAATACCTCTTCTTTTTTCAGTAACCCTCTTTGGTAATCCAAATTATAGTAAGGTAAAAACGGATACGAACTGACCAGAGCATCAGATTCAGGAACGTCGATGGGAGAAGCATAAGTATAATGGGTTTCTCCGTTATTTTTTTCCTTAACTGTTACATTTTGGTAACCAACATCAGCCCCTGCGGTTTTAATAGCTTTTATATTATTATAATCTGTATATTTCGTAAAATAAAAATCAATAACCTCTTCATCAATAGGGCAGGTAAAGGCCATACCCACCAAGTAGAAGTAATATTGCTTGTCAAAATTATATTGAAAGAGGGGTTTGGCAGATACCAGCGAGCCACTGCTCTTTTGAGGATTACTAAAAAAGGAATACGAATAATATTTTTCCTTTTCAGGCAATACCGTTGGGTTAGAATAGCTGTAATAGTCTCCGGATACAGTATCCGAAGTGAAATATCCTATCCTGCGTATCCTGTTTCCTCCACCATAAAGAAACTGCAGATTATTGCCGTTTTTTTCCTTGTAATAGGCAGTAATGGATGCATTGTAATGATTTTCAGGAAAATTTCCATCCATACTTGAAAAATCTATGTAATAAATCCCGGGGTCAAGATCCTTGAATTTTTGATTACAGCTTAAAGGATCCTGACAGTTACCATATTCAAAACTTCTTATAAAAGTATAACTGGTTCCGTTATAACGGTATAATTTAAATCGGTAATCACTGACTGATGCCCCATAAGTATTAATCTGAGCCACAAAAGTAACGTCCTGTTTCTGGTTTTCACCGATGGTAAAGACATATTGTTTGGTATTAAAAGCGGAATCAAAAACCACCGTACTTGACTGAAAATCCCAGTTCCTGATATTATCATTAAAGTCTGTAACAGGCTTATCGCCAATATAGGAATACGTATTAGGTTCAAAATCGAAAATGATACAGCCCCCCGTGGGAAGAGTCATTTTCTGGATAGTCTCTAAAGAAGTTGTTTGCGGGGTAACCTCCCTGTAGGCCATCCCATCAATATCATAAGAAGGACGAAGATTATAATATCCCCAGTAATCTTTTCCAAGGGTACCTTCAAATCCCGGATTTTTTCTATACTCTAAAGAATAAGATTCTACTTTAGAGTCTTTATAATTCTCAAAATTCACACTCTCTAGCATCATTCTTTTCTTTATAACTGTAGAATATGTTTGGGTCAGGGATACTTTTTTTACTTTATGGTTATCCCAGTCTTGTACTATAAACCCTTTAAAAACATAACTACTGTCTGAGTGGTAAAAATTAGTGTCTTCCCTGCCTTTAAGATAATTAAAACTGATATGGCATTTGTTCACCACATTGATGTTGGTGATTTTTTTTGTAGTCACCCATTTTTGATTCGTTGTTGTAATGTGTTTGGAATCCACCCTTTCCGAACCTCCTCCAAAATGAGTGGTTATATAATCAAAAATATCCTGTAAATCAAAACGGGAATCCAGATTATATATAGAAGAATTATCCATGGTGTTCTCCATATTTTTTTGGGTCCCATCATTGTTATAACTTATGCTTAAGAGTAGATTATTATTGTTGTCGTAAATTCCCGATAAATGAAATGCACTTTTAAAAGTTGTAAATTTTGATGCGGTAGTTACTGGTTCAGGATTTTCTGAAGACTGACCCTGAGTAGTTGTTATAGTGTTGGTTTTAGTAACTTCAGCAATATCAAA
>CAMFLD010000159.1 GCA_945957245.1 uncultured Flavobacterium sp.
GTCGGCAGCGTCAGATGTGTATAAGAGACAGAAAGTAACCTCCATAAAAATAACACTATACCGATTGGCTAAGAACTCCCAGATAGTAAGTTCATTGATAAATGCGGCTAAAAACGGAAAGAGGGTTATTGTCCAAATTGAGCTTCAGGCCCGTTTTGATGAAGCCAGCAATATTTCTTATGCCGAGCAAATGCAACAGGAAGGAATTGAACTTATTTTTGGAATAAAAGGTTTAAAAGTACACAGTAAAATTTGCGTAATCGATAGGATAGAAGAAGGTAAATTAAAGCGATACGGATTTATTTCAACTGGTAATTTTAACGAAACAACAGCGAAAATTTATACGGATTTAACACTGTTCACCAGCCATCAGCAGATATTGAAAGATGTTTCTAAGATCTTTGACTTTTTTGATGTCAATTACAGAATCCATCGTTACAAACATTTGATAGTTTCTCCTCATTATACCCGTTCTAAGTTTTACAAACTTATTGACCGAGAGATTACTAATGCTGTAATAGGAAGGCCAGCATATATACACCTCAAAATGAACAGCCTTTCAGATTATCATATGATTGACAAATTATATGAAGCCAGCAATGCAGGAGTAAAGATAAAACTTCAGGTACGTGGTATCTGTTCCCTGATTCCGGGAGTAAAAGGAATGAGCGAAAATATTGAAGCTGTGAGTATTGTAGATTATTTTTTAGAACATACCCGTTCTTATATTTTCTGTAACAATGATGACCCTGAAGTTTACATATCATCAGCCGATTTTATGACCCGAAATCTTGACGGAAGGGTAGAAGTAACCTGTCCAATCTATGATGAAGACATTAAAAAACAGATTATTGATACCTTCAATGTGGGGTGGAAAGGAAATGTAAAAGCACGATTCCATTCAGAGAAATTTGATAATAAATACCGTGTTCGTGGCTCGGGAGAACCGATATTCCGTGCCCAGCATGAAACCTATAATTATTACAAGAATAGGCTCGAAGCAGCAGAAAAACAACCTAAACCCGAAAAACAAGAGAAGACCAAATAACCAAAACGTATTTAATGATTTCAATAAAAAAATATGCTGCTATTGATATTGGTTCCAATGCCATGCGATTACTGATTACTAATATTGTAGAGCAGCAGGGTAAAGAAACACAATTCAATAAAAGTGCTTTAATCAGGGTGCCTATCCGATTGGGTCAGGATGCGTTTACAGTTGGTGAAATCTCACAGGAAAACATAGACCGAATGGTTGATGCCATGAAGGCATTCCATTTATTAATGAAGGTTTATAAGGTGGAAAAATACAAAGCCTGTGCAACTTCAGCTATGCGGGAAGCTTATAACGGGAAGGAAGTGACAGCAATTATTAAGGAAAATTGTGATATTGACATCGATATTATTGACGGTAAAATTGAAGCAACTATTATCGCTTCTTCCGATTTACACGATTTCTTAAAAACAGACAAAACCTACCTCTATGTAGATGTAGGAGGCGGAAGCACTGAGTTCTCTTTATTTTCTGATGGTAAAATGATTACTTCAAGATCATTTAAAATAGGAACTGTGCGTATGCTCAATAATATGGTAAGCAATATCGTATGGGAAGAAATCGAAAAGTGGATTAAAACCAACACTGAGGAATTTGAGGAAGTAATCCTTATTGGTTCCGGAGGAAATATCAATAAACTTTTTAAATTGTCAGGCAAATTACAGGACAAACCTTTGTCTTACCTTTATTTAAATTCACAATACCAATACTTGAATTCGCTAACTTACGAACAACGTATTGCCGAATTGGCTTTAAATACTGACCGTGCGGATGTAATTATCCCGGCTACAAAGGTTTACCTAAATGCTATGAAGTGGAGTGGAGCCCGACAGTTATTCGTGCCAAAAATTGGTCTAGCAGATGGAATCGTAAAAGCAATGTATCAGGGCAGACTATAGAAAAGATTTTGTTATGTCAAATAAAATTGTACTAAATATTCCAAATGATATTAAAAGCGAGTTTGAAGGTTATGATTATATTATTTCATGGCTAAATCAACATAAAAAAATAACTAATAAAGAAATAATATTTAATTTTAGTAGAGTTACTTTTTTTGAAGCTAATCTTTGTGCTTTGTTAGGAACAATTTTTGAGATTCTCGAAGAAAAAGGGAATGTAATAAATGTTATTAACATTCAACCTCAAGTTGAGACTATTTTGAGAAAAAATGAATTTTTATTTCCATTTGGGTTTCAAAAAATTGAAGATAGTTTTAAAACAGCACTTGTCTATAAAAAGTTTACACCAAATGATGATGTTGGATTTTATAATTATATCAGAGAAGAGCTGTTAAATAAACCTCAATTTCCTTCTCATAGTGAAAAGTTGGGAAAAGAAATTACCAGAAATGTTTTTGAGATATATGAAAATGCAAGAACTCATGGTAAATGTGATTTTATTCATACTTGTGGACAGTTTTTTCCAAAAAAGCAGGGAAAACCTTTGCATTTTACAGTTGTAGATAAAGGTCATAATATCAAACAGAATGTTTCGAGTTATAAAAATGAAGATGTTGATGCAACCGAAGCTATAAAGTGGGCAATGATTAAAGGAAATACTACCAAAACAGGTAATACTTCGGGAGGTTTGGGTTTAGCAGTAATTTTTGAATTTATTGAATTAAATAAAGGTAAAATTCAGGTTATATCTTCAGATGGGTTTTATGAATTTAACAGAGGAATAGTAACAACAAACAAATTAAAGTCTATATTTGATGGAACTATTGTCAACATTAAATTTAATCTTAATGATACTAGTCACTATAGTTTAGTTAATGAACAAGAAGATTTTGAAAATATCTTTTAATTAATGTACTTTTGCACAAAATTTAAAAAATAAAGAATAATTATATGAAGCACTTAGTAATTAAGGATATAATTAATTCAGAGCTAGCAGTGTCTACTGAGAATGGTAATAAGGTTTTTGAAATAGTTGATAGCTATTTGCAAAAAAAAGAGAAGGTAGAATTAGACTTTGCAGGAATTAACATTATGATTACAGCATTTTTAAATGCCGCAATAGGAAGGCTTTACAGTAAAAAAGAATATACGGCTGACTTTTTAAATGAATATTTAAAACTTGAAAATGTTGAAAAAGATGATAGAGTTTTGTTTAAAGATGTAATACAAAGAGCTAAAGAATACTTTGCCGACAAAGAAAGGTTTGAAAGTGATACTAAAGATGCTATAAATGGTAATAGTTAAACCTCAAGATTATAAAATTGGTTTTACAGACCAATTTTTTTTTGACACCAATATTTGGATTTTATTATTTGGTACAGTTGCATATGTTGAAACTAAAGAACAAAAAGCATATTCTAATTTTTTAGAAAATTTGTTGATAAAAGATAGCCCAATTTTCATAACATCTGGAGTTATTTCCGAGTTTTCTAACGTGCTTTTGAGAAGAGATTTTAATCTTTGGGCTCCAAAATCAGGACTTGCAAGTCCTAAATTTAAAAGTGATTATGTTGGGTCAAATGAATACAAAAGCAGTGTTAAATCAATAAATTTATTGATTAAAAATATCTTATCACTACCTAATATTGTTAAATTACCGGATGATTTTAATTCTATTGAGATAGATTCAGTATTGAGTTCTTTTTTAATAATCGATTATAATGATTCATATATAAATCAATTAAGCTTGATAAAAGGTTTTAAAATTGTAACTAATGATAAAGATTTTCAAAAGCTAAATTCAAACATTACAATAATTACTACTCAAATATTAGGGGTTTAAACATCCAAATCGAACATCTTTTTCAGAAGTTCTAAATTAGGATTCAGTTCCACTAATCGATTGTATTTGTCCTGATTGGTGAATGCTTTTTTAACCACCAGAGTTTCATTTACTTTCACATGAATCTGAATGTCGTGGTTGTGTAATTTTCCTCTAAGATAACCCAATAAATCCGGTTTTTCTTTTTCAAAATCTATTTTGGAACTTTCATTAGGCAACTCGTGAATAATAGTTGTTCCTTCCAATATTGGGTCGTTCAGCGTAAGAAGTGCCGCAATAATCCGGTAGCCCTTGTCTTCCATACGTTGGGCATATTTTACCCATTGTTCCAACATCTGTGTTTCAGTAAAAGGTTCGTTTACATGCTGAACCGTTTCTTTAACTGTTGACTTTATAGTTTCTGCCATCTCCTTTTTAGCTTTAATGCTAGCTAAGGATAATGCTGAGACTTTGGTTTGTTGGGTACCTGGTGCTGGTTGTTGGTTGTTGGTTGTCGGTTGTCCGTTATTTGTTGTCGGTTGTCCGTTGTTTGTTGCCGGTTGTTTGTTGTTGGTTTTTTGTTGCTGGTTTTCGGTTTTCGGTTGTTGGTTGCTGGTTGTTGGTTGGGCAATTTCTTCCGCTTGGGTTGCGACTTCAGTTTTTATACTTTTTACTTCCGTAATAGAATAATCATTCCTGCGGTAATAAGTAGGTGGAATTATAAAGTCAGACTTTTTTTTTTCTCCATCAAAATTGATGGAGGCCAGTTGCATCAGGGCAAGCTCAACTAATAACCTTTGGTTCTGCGAAGCTTTGAATTTGAGATCGCAATCATTGGCAATATCAATTCCTTTCAGTAAAAACTCCTGAGTTGCTTTTTGAGACTGCTGTTTGTATAACGACTGAGCTGCTTCCCCCATTTCCAGTAAAGATAATGTTGACGGGTTTTTGGCTACCAATAAATCCCTGAAATGCGATGCCAGTCCGGCAATGAAATGGTGGCCATCAAATCCTTTGGATAGAATCTCATTGTATGCCAATAACAATTCCGGGATTTTATTTTCCAGAATCAAATCGGTTACATTAATATAAGTCTCATAGTCCAGCACATTCAGGTTTTCTGTAACGGCCTGCCTAGTAAGATGGGTTCCGCAATAGGAAACCACACGATCAAAAATCGATAAGGCGTCACGCATGGCACCATCCGCCTTCTGAGCAATAATGTGAAGCGCATCGTCTTCAAATTCCACACCCTGACTTTTGGCTACTTCAGCTAAATGTTCTTTGGCATCCTTAACCGTGATTCTTTTGAAATCAAAAATCTGGCAACGGGATAGTATCGTTGGGATGATTTTATGCTTTTCGGTTGTGGCCAAAATAAAAATAGCATGTTTTGGCGGTTCTTCCAGTGTTTTAAGAAAGGCATTGAAAGCAGCCTGTGATAACATGTGAACCTCGTCAATAATGTAAACCTTATATTGTCCGGTTTGTGGCGGTATCCTAACCTGGTCAATCAGATTGCGGATATCATCAACAGAGTTGTTTGATGCAGCATCTAATTCGAACACATTAAAAGCAAAATCCTCATAAGGGTCATCATAACCCGGTTGATTGATTTTACGTGCCAAAATACGGGCACAGGTAGTTTTTCCAACTCCTCTTGGTCCGGTAAACAGTAATGCCGAAGCCAGATGGTTGTTTTCTATGGCATTCAATAAAGTGTTTGTAATAGCCTGTTGCCCAACAACATCTTTAAACGTTTGTGGGCGGTACTTACGGGCAGATACGATGAATTGTTCCATAAAAAATTATTGGAATACAAATATAGAAGAATTGTTTGTTGGGAAGGTTTGTTTATAGGCTATTTGGGCGAAAACTTATCCACAATTTGCCAATTAATGTTGATTTCCCTTGATACTCAGGTCATGTAAAACTTTGGCCGCCTCACTTTCGGAACCGGGAGAAAATCCGGCAACAAAAACCCCTTTTTCGCCGGTATTTGATTTAATACCATAAACAATGGCTTCATCATCAGGATCGGATTCGCCTTCGTATCGATATATGTGTAGTATCTGATAATGCTCAGGGTGACGCATGATGTCTTCTTCCAGCAAATTAAAATCCACAGTAAAATCCTTAGCTTTTAATTCTTCAAGCGCTTTTAGGACTGATGCGTAGTGATAACGGTTTTTCATAATTAATTTCTTTCTATAAAGATAAAAAATAATTCCTAAATGCCAATTACCTATCTTTGCACCGCAGACCGTCTTATCGCTCTTTTGTTATTAAAGGGAGGAAAGTCCGGACACCACAGGGCAGCATATTGGGTAACGCCCAACCGTTTCGTTCAAAAGACGGAATGAGGACAAGTGCAACAGAAAGCAGGTACAGGTAATGCTGTAGTGAAACCAGGTAAACTCTATGCGGTGAAATTCCAAGTATATCGACATTTAAGGGCAGCCCGTCCGTTGTCGAAGGGTAGGAAGATGGAATCAATAAGTAATTGTTGGTCTAGATAAATGATAAGAATCCACCACAACAGTGGATACAGAATCCGGCTTATAGGTCTGCTTTTTTTAAGTTTTCGGGAAAACTTCTAACTCTTTATTTTGAATTCAAGCCCAATATTCCTTACACTTTCAATCGAAATATTGGCATCCTCCCTGAAATACTTTCTGAGACGGCTGATAAAAACATCCATACTTCTTCCGGAGAAGTAATCATCAGTTTTCCAAACCGCTTTCAATATTTCGTCTCGTTTCAGCAATTGGTTTCGGTTATTATAGAGAAATGTAATCAAAGCTGCCTCTCTTTCGGTAAGCTGTTGGGCTTTAGTTCCAAGTTTTAATTCCAAACGATACGTATGAAAAAGATAATCGCCAATCTGAATTTCATTTACTGTCGGCTGAATTGTTGTTTTGTGGATTC
>CAMFLD010000160.1 GCA_945957245.1 uncultured Flavobacterium sp.
CTACACACTGCATATCGTCGGCAGCGTCAGATGTGTATAAGAGACAGGAATTTATTAAAAAAGATTAGGGGAAAAAGCGATACTTGTTCAAGTATCGCTTTTTATTTTATTCGGCTAAAGCATCCCATCCACGGGCTTTCAAAGGAATTTTGGTATTTGCCCTTGTTATCGGGTGAATTCCTTCACTTTCCTGCGTAAGATGCCCAATTACCGTAAAGTTCGGGTTAGCCTTTATTTTTTCAAAATCTTCTATAGCAATGGTAAAAAGCAATTCATAATCTTCTCCTCCGTTGAGGGCAATAGTAGTACTGTCAATATTAAACTCCTCACAAACACTGATAAATTGAGGATCAACAGGGATTTTTTCTTCATACAGATTACAACCAACTTTACTTTGTTTACAAATATGGATAATCTCCGATGACAATCCATCGGAGATATCAATCATTGAAGTCGGCTTAACCTCTAGTTTGTTCAACAATTCCTTAATGTCATGACGGGCTTCGGGTTTTAACTGTCGTTCAATAAGGTACGTGTAAGCATCCAAATCAGGTTGATTATTAGGATTTACCTGAAAAACCTGCTTTTCCCTTTCCAAAATCTGCAATCCCATATAAGCTGAACCTAAATCACCGGTTACCACCAATAAATCTCCATTTTTAGCACCATCTCTATAAACAATATCTTCCTCATTCGCCTCGCCAATAGCGGTAATCGAAATAATCATTCCTTTTTGGGATGAAGTGGTGTCGCCACCAATAACATCAACATTATAAAATTTAGCAGCCAAGGCAATTCCGTCAAACAATTCCTCCAGAGCTTCTAGCGGAAACCTGTTTGAAACCGCTACCGAAACCGTTATTTGTGTAGGTTTGGCATTCATCGCACAAATATCAGATACATTTACAACCACTGCCTTGTAACCCAAATGGCGTAATGGCATATAAGAAAGATCAAAATGAACGCCTTCAATCAACAAGTCAGTAGAAATAACAGCCTTTTTGTCTTTAAAATCTAAAACAGCAGCATCATCACCAATACTTTTTAGTGTTGAAGATTGCTTTACATCAAAATTTTTAGTCAAATGATTTATAAGTCCAAATTCGCCCAGTTGGGAAAGAGAAGTTCGTTGCGGAGTTTTATCTTCTAGCATTTTCTTTTAAGTTTCAGAGCGGCAAAGTTACAAAGTTTTAGCCCAATAAAGTAAGTCATTTGCCAATGATTATTTACTCCGAAACTTTTAAAAACCTGCTGACATACTGTTGTCATTATCTCATTTTAATTTTGACCCATAATCAAAAAGAAACCTTATGAATACTATCACAAACACACCAGTTGTTCTTTCAAAAGAGCAATTATTACGCCATTGGCTTGGACATCGTTTTGTCACACGCAGAGTTATTGAAGCTTTTCCTGAAAAAGAATTTTTCGAATTTTCAATCGGAGGAATGCGTCCGTTTTCAGCTTTGACATCCGAATTGCTTTCAATTGCAGTTCCGGCTTTGAAAAGTATTATTTCACGTGAGATTGCTCCGTATGTTGAAAATGAAGCTGTATTTGCAACCAAAAAAGAATATTTGGAAAAATGGGATGAAGCCACAGATGAGATTATCAGGCTTTGGCCACAAATAAAAGAAGAGGATTTCGAAAAAAGCTTCAAGCTTTTTGGTCAGTACGAATTTCCAATTTACCAAAACATACTCTATTTTATAGATAATGAAATCCACCACAGAGGACAGGGTTATGTTTATCTCAGAGCCCTTAATATCGAACCTCCTTTCTTCTGGGAACGTTGGTAAAATCAGGCCCCGATTAATCGGGGCTTTTTTGTATCCGAAGACGGTATTGTCCTAACAATTCTAAAATACGGCTCTTTAACGATTCAGGCTCAACAATATCCGCATAGTCAGCATACATCAGAAACCATCTGGCGAAACCATCGTTAACGGACGAAGACATAAAGTTCATTTCTATCTGGTTGCCTACTTCCTGTTCCGATACAAAGCCATGGTATTTCCGGTCGTAATTCACATATTTTGCAACGGTTTTATCAACACGAATGGTTACAGGAGTGGTGGCATATTCATTTTTTGATTTTAAATAATGTTCCAAAGGCTCATGTACTTTGGAAAATTCAAGAAGCGTATTCTTGAGGTTCTGTATCCTATCCGTCCTAAACTGCCTGTAATCTTTTCTCAAATGGCAATACCCCATGATATACCATTGATTGTTGTCATGGAAAATGCCCACTGGCTCAATCTTCCTCGAAGTGACTTCTTCCGAATTAAAAGTTTTATAAACAAGCTCAACCTGCGTTTTATCTGCAATACTCCGAAATAAAACCGAAAGTGTTCCGGGAAGGCTTTCATTAAAAAGTTTTTCCGAAGGAGGCTGAATCAGAATGTTTGATTCCAGTTCATTTATTCGGGTTTTATCAAAAGAATTCAGTACTGAACGGAGTTTGAATGCCGCCGACTGATAATGTTTCCCCAATTCCTTATCAGTAAACTGCTGCATTAATTTTTCAGCAGCAATGAAACTGCTCGCTTCTTCAGGAGTAAACATAACAGGAGGAAGACGATAACCGTCAACAAGTGAATAACCAATTCCCGCTTCACCATAAATAGGTACACCAGAAGCTTCAAGCGTCCGGATATCACGATAAATGGTACGCAGGCTTACTTCAAAACGATCAGCTAATTCCTGGGCTTTCACAACCTTTTTGGACTGTAACTGAATCAGTATGGCTATTACACGGTCAAATCGTTTAGGAGATTCGTCAATCATTTTAAAGTTTCAAAGTTGCAGAGTAGCAAAGTTACAAAGTTTCCATTCTAAATTTAGATGCCAAAAGAAAACCCGACAACTTTAGTTATCGGGTTAGTTATATTTTAAACAAAAGCCAACTTTGTCACTCTGCAACTTTGGGACTTTGCCACTTTTTAATCGTTAAGCTTCAAAACCGCCATAAATGCTTCCTGTGGAATCTCAACATTTCCTACCTGACGCATACGTTTTTTACCTTTTTTCTGTTTTTCCAAAAGTTTACGTTTACGGGAAATATCACCGCCATAACATTTTGCGGTAACGTCTTTTCTTAAAGCTTTTATTGTTTCGCGGGCAATGATTTTAGCCCCGATTGCCGCCTGAATTGGAATGTCAAACTGTTGTCTTGGGATGAGTTCACGCAGTTTTTCACACATTTTTTTACCAATATTGTAAGCATTATCTTCATGGATAAGTGCCGATAAAGCATCCACCGAATTTCCGTTCAATAAAACATCAAGTTTTACCAGTTTTGACGTACGCATTCCAATAGGGGAATAATCAAAAGAAGCATATCCTTTAGAAACCGTTTTCAATCGGTCATAAAAATCAAATACAATCTCTGCCAGTGGCATGTCGAAGTTCAACTCCACCCTTTCTGTAGTAAGGTAAGTCTGATTCGTGATAATTCCACGTTTTTCGATACATAAACTCATTACATTCCCCACAAAATCCGATTTGGTAATAATAGTAGCCTTGATAAATGGCTCTTCAACACGGTCAAGTTTTGATGGTTCCGGTAAATCCGAAGGATTGTTCACAACAATAGCGGTTTCCGGCTCTTTTTTGGTATAAGCCAAATAAGAAACGTTAGGAACTGTAGTAATTACAGTCATGTCAAACTCACGCTCCAAACGCTCCTGAATGATTTCAAGATGCAGCATTCCGAGGAAACCGCAACGGAAACCAAAGCCCAGTGCTGCTGAGCTCTCAGGTGCAAATACCAACGAAGCATCATTCAACTGCAGTTTCTCCATCGAGGCACGTAAATCTTCATAATCTTCAGTGTCTACCGGGTAAATACCGGCAAATACCATTGGTTTTACATCCTCAAAACCAACAATCATATTGGTTGTAGGAGTTTTGGCATCGGTAATTGTATCTCCAACCTTAACTTCCTTTGCTTCCTTAATACCGGAAATCAAATAGCCCACGTCACCCGTAGAAATCACGTCTTTCGGTACCTGGTTCAATTTAAGTGTACCTACTTCGTCCGCAAAATACTCATTGTCCGTAGCCATAAATTTAATTTTCTGACCCTTTCTTATTTCTCCATTTTTCACTCGGAAAATAACTTCAATCCCACGAAACGGATTGTAAACGGAGTCAAAAATCAAAGCCTGAAGCGGCTCTTCCTTGCTGCCTTTTGGGGCAGGAACTCTTTCAATTATGGCCTCCAAAATCTTGTCAACACCAAAACCTGTTTTACCCGAAGCATGAATAATTTCTTCAAGCTTGCAACCAAGCAAGTCAACTATATCATCGCTTACTTCTTCAGGGTTAGCGCTTGGTAAGTCAACCTTATTCAGCACCGGAATTATCTCCAAATCATTCTCCAAAGCAAGATACAGATTCGAGATAGTCTGCGCCTGAATACTCTGAGCAGCATCTACAATCAACAAAGCACCTTCACAGGCCGCAATTGAACGGGAAACTTCATACGAAAAGTCAACGTGTCCCGGAGTATCGATAAGGTTCAAAATGTATTTTTCTCCCTTATAGGTATATTCCATCTGAATGGCATGACTTTTTATGGTAATACCACGCTCACGCTCCAAATCCATGTTGTCCAGTAACTGTGCTTTCTCCTCACGGGCAGAAACCGTTTGAGTAGCTCCCAATAATCGATCTGCCAACGTACTTTTTCCGTGGTCAATGTGTGCAATGATGCAAAAATTCCTGATGTTATTCATGTAAATTCAATATTGATTTTGTTGGAAACATCTAAATGCTTCGCAATCCCTTTCATTAGGCTTTTTATTTTGGCATTACCCCGCCCTTGGTGCAGTTGGGTTTTCCATATCTCGTCTTAAGATGAGATTACTCCAACCCCTAATGCATTTAATCGGCAAATATAAGGCAAAGTTTTGATTTAAAAGGGCTCAACATAAATTTAGCCTCTTTTTGTCTTTCGGATTTATTTTTGATTCAAATATTATAGTACTCCCACTATTCAATAAGAAGTGGTTTTACCCGAAAAAGTATTGGATTTTCTCCATATAATTGGAATAAAAGAAATGTCTAAAGTCCAAAAGAAACGAAATTACGGTTTTGGATTAACAAGCGATCTGTCGAAAGCGTAATATGTGACAAAAAAGCCTGAAATAATGCTTCAAAAAAGGTAAACCTGTTTAATGTTTTTCTCATAAAAATCAATATATTATGTTGTTTTATAAGGTGTACATTGAACAAATGTTAATTGCATAAATGTTAGAGTATCTTCTCCTCAAAACCTGTTAAATTTGTATGTCTGAATCAACCAAAACCCACCCCTTGAACTACGATAAAATCAAAGAAAAACTCGAAATCCTTGCCGATGCCGCCAAATACGACGTGTCATGCTCCTCCAGTGGCGGCAACCGAAAAAACACTAACAAAGGATTAGGTGATTCCTCGGCAACCGGCATCTGCCACACCTATACTGAAGATGGTCGATGCGTTTCTTTACTCAAGATTCTCCTAACGAATTTTTGCATTTACGATTGTGCCTACTGCGTAACACGCAAAAGCAATGACATCAAGCGGTCAGCCTTTACTGTTGATGAAGTGGTTGATTTGACTATCAATTTCTACAGAAGAAATTACATAGAAGGGCTCTTTTTAAGCTCCGGTATTTTCAAAAATGCTGATTATACTATGGAACGATTAGTGCGGGTAGCAAAAAAGCTAAGACTGGAACACAAATTTAACGGTTATATTCATCTTAAAAGTATTCCCGGAGCTTCAGACGAACTCATGCGCGAAGCCGGATTGTATGCAGACCGGTTGAGTATGAACCTTGAAATCCCAACAGAATCAGGGCTAAAACTGCTTGCTCCCGATAAGACTCACCAACAGATGATTAAACCCATGGGGTTTGTCAAAAATGAATTAATCCAATATCAGGAAGAAAAGAAAAAATACAGACACACTCCCAAGTTTGCACCGGCAGGGCAAAGCACTCAGGTTATTGTAGGTGCGTCTAAGGAAAATGATTATCAAATCATTCAGGTAGCCGATCATTTTTATAACAATTTCAATCTGAAGCGGGTATATTATTCGGGGTATGTTCCTATTTCAAATGATACTCGATTGCCGGCTATTGGTGCACAGGTTCCGGTTGTAAGGGAAAACCGCCTCTATCAGGCCGATTGGCTGATGCGGTTCTATGGTTTCAAAGCCAATGAAATACTGGAAAAGGAAAATCCGTTCCTGGACTTGGAAGTTGACCCCAAAATGGGATGGGCACTTCGTAATATCACACAGTTTCCCGTTGCCATACAATACGCACCGTTGGAAATGATATTGCGTGTACCCGGAATTGGAGTAAAATCAGCCCATAAAATTGTGCAGGCACGACGCTTTCAGAATTTGAGTCTCGAACATCTAAAAAAAATAGGTGTTTCCATAAACCGTGCACGCTATTTTATATCCGTAAGTGGCGATAATCCGCATTTGAAATTTCTTAATGCAGTAAATCTCAAACAGATTATCTTAACAGACGTTACCTCGAAATTTGAAAAGCCTTTCAGTAACCAAACTTCGTTGCTCAGTGACCATTCTTTCCTACGATAGTACCTGTCTCTTATACACATCTCCGAGCCCACGAGACCGAGGCTGATCTC
>CAMFLD010000161.1 GCA_945957245.1 uncultured Flavobacterium sp.
AGCGTCAGATGTGTATAAGAGACAGTGTCTGAAGAAACCACACTGAATCCTTCTTCGGGATAATCCTGGGCATTGAAAATAGGGTCGAAGCCTAATCCAAGTTCGGGATCCTGCGCTTCTGCATTGTCCACCATTCTTTTGAGTGTGGCTTTAAAATGCGCTGTTGCATTTTTGTTTTTTGCGACCCACTGCCTAATCTCCACTGCATTATTTTTAAGATTTGCGTTAGCAACGTAGCTGTTAATGAATTGGAGCGCTATTGTTTCCTTACTGTCAGTTCTTACCGACTTGCCGGATCCTTTTTGGAATGACATCAAAGTGATCAAAAGAGTAACCCAAACAAAAACCGCCTTTAGGATGTTTTTCATATCTTAATTTTATTGTCCAAATTTTATAAAAACTTAAAATAGAATTGTCAATTTAGGTAGTTATTTTGAGCAAATGATTCAAAATTTTGAGTAATTGAAAAGATGCCGTCGTGTATCCGTAATTACAACAATTAAATAGCAACTACTTTATAATCCAAAGCTACTTTTTAATTATTAACAGACTCTGACAGAATTTTATATAAAAGTAGTTAGCATGATTTTAAACGATTTACTATTTCTACATAAATTAATTAAAGCCAATTTGAATTGCTCTATAAGCAACACTGTTAAAACCAACCTTTGTTAAGCCTTGTAAATACTGACATCGTCTAAATAATAACGGAATCTATTTCTCCTCAAAATTAAAACCTAAACGAGAGTTTCGGTTTTTTTATTTGATGATGTGGGTATATAATGGTAATCTTCATAATAACCCAAATTACGCTGTTTAACATTTTCAAGATGCCGGAATCATTGATATTCAATATTTAAAGGGGTTTCTACTGTAAAGCTTAAAAAATAAATTAAACAATGTTTAAGTTTTGTTTAAAAACGTTAAACAAAAATTTTTTAATATTTAACTTTGGATAAACAATAAAACATGAACCTATGAAAACTTACATGAAAAAAATTGCTTTTCTTTTTGCTGTAATAGCTTTTAGCTCTTGTGACAGCAGTGATTCAAACCAAAAAACAATTACTGAAACAGCATCTTCTAATTCCAATCTGAGTGTGTTAGTAGCTGCTTTAAACAAAGCGGGTTTAGCAGAAACTCTTAACGGTACTACAGAGTATACTGTTTTTGCGCCAACCAATGCAGCATTTAACTCCTTCCTCGCTGCAAACGGTTTTTCAAGTCTTGATGCAGTGCCCGTTCCTGCACTCAAGGAAATATTGCTTAACCATGTGATTTCCGGAAAATATAATTCTGGAAGTTTAACTACAGGCTATGTTAAAACACTGGGTAAAGGAAGTGCTTCAGCTACTAATACGCTAAGTATGTATGTTGATGTAACATCAGGAGTTAAATTAAATGGCGGTACTGCCAATGGTGGCGCTTCAGTAACTCAGGCTGATATTCAGGCAAGTAATGGAGTTGTCCACATAGTTGATGGTGTAATTGGATTGCCGACGGTTGTAAACCATGCGATTGCCAATCCTAACTTCTCTGTGTTAGTTCAGGCGTTGACTAGAAATGATCAACCTAATTTTGCAGGAATTCTATCGGGCACAGCAAGTTCGCCATTTACAGTTTTCGCACCAACAAATACCGCATTTACCAATTTGCTGACCGAATTAAGTCTGCCAAATCTAGCCGCAATTCCTCAGGCGACTTTAGAAAAAACATTGAAATACCACGTAGTTACCGGAGCTAATGTTTTGTCTTCATCACTTACCAACAATATGAGTGTGGCAACGTTTGCGGGTGATTCATTTACAATCAATTTGACAGGTGGAGCAAAAATCACCGATGTCAACAGCAGGGTAAGCAATATTACTTTTACTGATGTTCAGGCCGCCAATGGTGTGATACATGTAATAGATAAAGTGCTTCTTCCAAATTTATAAGAGTAGTAAGTTAAGTGGATGCAATGCGGGAAGTGATAAAAATCGTTTCCGCATTGTTTACTTTTTTAAGAATAGTTATTAGTAAAAAACAACATTTAAGTGGCTATTTAATAACATTTTAGTAAAATAAGAATAGTAATCACTAATCAAAATCCAAGTCCAATTGTTTTAAATTTAAAACACTGATTATGAAAAATATATGGAAGAAAAACAATCAGTATGGTTACGATTTTTTTGTAAACGGCACTAAACAAGGACAATTTCTGGATTCTCATACCAATAAATCTTCTACAGCCATAGCAATGGATAATGAAGAATACAGGATTGTCAGAAAAGGCTTTTGGAAAAACCGAATTTTAATTTTGAATCAAAATGGAACTGAAATACTTTCTTTGACCCCTGAAAAATGGTTTTCCAGTAGTTTCCTGATTTCTTATAACGGGTTAAATTATACTCTAAAAATAGGTAACAATCCATTAAGTGAGTGGTCGATTTACAAAGATTCAGAATTGCAACTGGCTTACAGTTTAAGTGTTGAAGAAGGAAAACCCGGATTAAAGATAGATGAACCGGTCAATGCTCCCCTTTTGTTTCATTATTTACTTTGGTATTTAATAGAGCCCACAATCCTGGAGCAGAATGGTCAAAATGGTGATTTTATGCTCCTTACGATGGCAGGAATCAGTAATTAAAAATAATACGCAACGCTACACATATTGAATTGGCCAAAAACTAACATACAAGATATTATTCAGGCTGTTGAAGATTTCAATCCGAATGATTATGCTCAAACCCGAAATTTCAAGGATGGTAAAGTATCGATGCTTTCTCCTTACATATCCAGGGGAATAATATCAACCAAATATATTTTTGAAAAACTCAAAACCAAATATCCGAAGCAGACAATTGAAAAATTCGTTCAGGAACTTCTGTGGCGGGATTACTTTCAAAGGCTGTTACAATCAAGACCAGATATTTACAATTCCCCCATCAGATACGATAAGTTTGACGTAACGATAGCCGGAATGCCTATATCGGTTATGAATGGAGCGACTGGGATTAATGAAATAGACAATGCGATTAGGGATTTATATCAGGTTGGTTGTATGCACAATCATTTTAGGCTTTATGTTTCTTCTGTCTGTTGTAACATGGCTAAGTCCCGTTTTAATATTCCGGCGTCATGGATGTATTATCATCTTTTAGATGCTGACATAGCCAGTAATTTTGCCAGTTGGCAATGGGTATCAGGCCATTTAACCGGTAAAAAATATTTTGCCAATCAGGAGAATATTAATTTTTACAGTAAGTCTGACCAAAGAAATACCTTTTTGGATAGAAATTATGATGAACTTCAATCAGCTGTAATACCTGAAGTTTTAAAAGACTTCACTAATCCAACCTTTGAGACCTTTCTACCGGAAACTGAAATTCCCAAACTGGAATTAAAATCGGCATTGCTATATAATTTCTATAATCTTGATCCGTTTTGGCATACCGATGAGGAGTATGAAAGGATATTAATTTTGGAACCATCACATTTCGATAAATTTCCCATTAGTGAAAAAGGCATGGCTTTTATGTTTCAACTTTCTGAAAATATACCTAATCTGACTATTTATTGTGGGGAATTTGAGCAGCTAAAGAAATATTATCCTAATGTAAAGTTTATTGCAAAAGAACATCCATTACTGAGATATGAAGGAGCCTATATTGAGGAAAGGGACTGGATAGTTCCGGATGTTAAGGGCTACTTCAGCTCTTTTTCAAAATATTATTATCAATGCTTAAAAAACCTGAAATATGACTAATAAAAAAAGATACATCATTGCCGGAGCTTCAAGCGGTATTGGGCAAGCCATCAGCCAAAAACTACTAGCTGACGGGCATCAGATAATCGCCATAGGCAGAAATACTGAAAATATCGTTTCTGAGTGGATTCAGTTCATTCAACATGATTTTTCAAAAGAAGAAATTCTGCCAGATATCAATGAAAAAATTGATGGACTCATTTATTGTCCGGGTTCGATAAACCTTAAACCATTTTCATCCATAAAGGAAAAAGATATTTCAGATGATTTCAAAATCAATGTATTGGGAGCTTTTAGACTGATACATAAATATTATAAAAACTTAAACGATTCAGAAGATCCAAGTATTATTCTTTTCAGCTCTGTGGCAGCCCGACTGGGAATGCCTTATCATACCAGCATCAGCATCAGTAAGTCAGGTCTTGAAGGATTGACAAAATCACTGGCGGCCGAATTCTCTCCGAAGATTAGGGTTAACTGCATCGCTCCATCATTGACAGATACTCCGTTAGCCAAAGCATTACTCAATTCAGATACTAAAAGAACTGCCAATGCCGAACGTCATCCGTTAAAGAAAATAGGAGAGAGCGAAGATATTGCATCACTGGCTATTTATCTTTTAAACGCAAAATGGATGACAGGACAAGTAATCGGAATCGATGGGGGTTTAGGTGCTGTTTTAAAATAGTTTTTGCAAATTCATGTTTATTAACAGTCTTAAACTTTGTAAAATAATATTTAAAAAGTAATTTTAATCATAATGTCGGTTTGGAAAAGAGGTTGTGATATAAAGAGACTGGACAGCTTAAATATTAATTCAAACTAATGATAGATATCCTGAGAAACCATATTGTTACCAGACTTGGAAAAGATATTGACAATATTGATGTTGTGCTCGACCATTTCAAACCAGTCTACATGCAAAGAAATAAGCATCTGGTAGAGGAAGGAGAAGTATGCAAATATGTTTACTTTATTATCAAAGGCTGTTTACAGGTATATAGTTATGACAAAGACTTTAATGAAATTACCCGTGATATTGTGACAGAAGGGACTTGGTGTTCAGAACTATCCAGTTTCGGTACCGGAGTGCCTGCAAAAGAGAATATCAAAACAGTAGAACCATGTGAATTACTAGCCATCAATAAAGAAGATTTTTCAAAATTAGTACAGACGGTGCCCCAATTTGAAAAGGTATATAAACAAATTCTTGAAGCTTCATATATCAATACAGTTTATAGGGTGAATACTTTAATGGCTCTTTCTGCTCTGGATCGCATAAAATGGCTGATGGAATTCCGCCCCAAATTAATGACCCGTGTTTCAAGTAAACTTATTGCTTCTTACTTGGGAATCAATAAGGATGTATTTAGCAGATTAAAAGCAAAAATTTAAAACATCGACTTTTGTCATCATTGATAGATTTTTAATTATTCAACTTTGTTTATCAATAATTTAAAAAATTTATCAAATGAAAGAATACCTATTATTATTCAGAAATGCCAGTGCTCCTGATGGATATTTGGCTACAGCCAAAGACATGGCTGAAGATATGCCTAAATGGCAATCATGGATTGGAAATATTGCTATGAAGGGAAAATTGGTTCACACAGCTCCAATTGAGTATAGGGCATCTATTGTAAATGAAAACGGAGTTGTTTCGGGACCGTACAAAGAAGAAAACAGTGTTATAGTTTCAGGCTTTTTAATTTGCAAATCAGATGATGTTCAGGAGGTGGAAAATTGGAGCAAAAGCTGTCCGATTTTAAAATACCCTAATAGTTCGGTAGAAATCCGACCGTTAATTCCATTTCCGGTAAACTAATTTACATGGACAGAATAGTATCAATAGGGAAATATGTTTTCCCTTTGTCTTTCCTGCTGTATGTTGGATTGCATTTAGGAAAACCCGAAGTAGGTGCTGCTTTTGTACCGGATTATCTGCCTTACCCTTATTTTTGGAATTACTTTACCCTTGCTTGTATTATAGCCTTTATTATAGCTGCTACAGCAGGAAAATATGATAAACTGGCCTATGTATGCATGGCGGTATATGTTTTGCTGATGGCCTTTTTGGTTCACCTTCCAAGAGCAATGGGCAGCGAATTAGATACCCATATGATGACAGCAGATATGAACCGGGAGCAGGAACTTGAAATGGTTAATTTTTTCAGAAATATTATGATAGTCGGAGCATTGCTTGGTTTTGCCGGATATGTTGCCAAAGACAAACGGATTATTGGTTAGTCTATTAGTATTGTAATAAAAAGGGGCTCCAACTAGACTGCACACAAAAGGTTGGACAAATCAATAATTAATTTTGAGAGTAATGAGCTCGATATTGTATCGGGCTCATTTTATTTAAACTTTTAATTTGACATTCGTTAGTTAACCAACACTTTTTTGATATGAAGATAGGCACAATGATTATATAGCTTAGTAGTACTTATTTAGCGTAATGAAATGTTTAAATAAAAATAATATCATTGATTTGTTTGAAAAACAATATAATTTGCAACTTACGAAGTTAAGAATACAATATTTGGTCTCGATAATAAGGCATTGAATAAATAAAATTTGTTTCAGATGAATTTGAAGCGGTTTAATTATAATTCATTAATATGTTTCAGATAGTAATCGGCCTGTTCTAATAAGGCAATTTTTTCCTCGTTCTTCATTTTATGCCAAACATGATACATCATTCCTATTCTTGGATTGTTTTCCAGCTTTTCCTGATGCTGATTATAGAAATTCCAATATAAGCTATTGAATGGGCAAGCTTTATCTCCAGTCTTTACTGATTTTTTGTAGAAACAGGTATCACAATAATGGCTCATTTTGTCGATATAGGATGCCGAACTTACATAAGGT
>CAMFLD010000162.1 GCA_945957245.1 uncultured Flavobacterium sp.
ACAATTGCAATGGTATAATCATTTCATTGCAATTGCCTTTTACTTAAACTTACTTGTTTTTTGCCCTATTTTGTGGCTGTTTACAGCCATTGCAATGGTATTGAAGGGTAATTGCAATGATAATTGCAAAACCATTGCAATGGTTTTCAGGATAGGTTTCAGGTAATTTTTATTGAGAAGGAAATTTATTCATCTGCTGTAAGGCAGTTAAGACTTCTGCCTTTTTGTAGCGTACTTTATTACCTATTCGGTAGGCGGGAATAATATTGTTTTTTGTCCAAGTCCATAAGGTTACAAGTGAAACCGACAGCATTTTGGCTGTTTCCTCCCTTGTTAGAAGTTGGTCAGTCTGTTCGTTTGATTGTAATGTGTCAGCATTATTTTTTAATGCTAAAAGAACGCCGTTAATGATTTCATTTTTGAACTCTGTGGCATCGATGTTTTCAAGTTGCACTACGTTTTTCATATCCTATAAATTTTTAAATTACAGGACAAACTTAATTTCACTTAATGCCTAGGGGTACGCCTATTGATTCCCCTGCTTAATTTCATCTAACACTACTTTTACCTTTTCAGCGTGTTTATGCGAAGTGTATTTAAAGCCGTCTTCTTTATTGTTAGGATTTAAAACCCTTATATTTCCGCTTATGGCTCTATTTGTAGTTTTATTATTGGGGTCTTTTAATTGAATAATTGCAATTATTTTTGCCAGATTGGTAGGTGAAAGGTTTTTTATCTTTTCCAATTCAAAAAAACCTATTTCATTCAGCATTGCAATTGAAAAAGGTAAGGAAATTGTTTTAGGGTTGTAATCTTCAATTTCTTCAAAAAAAACAGGTTCGGTTTCATCCTGTGTATAATTATCAGGATATAGCACTTTTGCAAGTGAAATATATACATCTGTATTCTCTAATGAAATACCTCTGTTTTCCTTAATTGTAAAATCATTGAAGTCATTTAACATATAATGCATTTCAAATAAACGATTTTGATTTTGAAATAATCTGCTTATCTCTTTAACTGCATTTAAAAAAGCAAAATTTTGAAGCAGTTTAGAAATGCTGTAATTTTTAGGTTTTTCAGAAGCTTTTATTTCATTATATAATGGAACAATCTTTTTTGAAAATATCAAATTTATTTCGTCAGCTTCAAAATAAGAATATCTGTTATTGAAAAGTTCATAGAGCTTTTTCAACTCTTTGAATTTGGTTACTTCATTTCTCTTTTCGGGAAGGATATTACTTAAACAATCTTTTATATCTGCACACGCCAATCCAAAAGAAATTTTATCACTTTTACACTGCACTAAATACTCTTTTATCTTAAATTCTATTCCTGAATAATACTTTCCATAAAAATATTCGTAATCGTTTTGATAATCGGCAGTCATTTTAAAAATCTTTATTTGTATTATTAAGTCAACTTGGAATTTCTTTAATCTAAATTCTTTTTGGCTGGATTTTTTGTTTATTTACATTTCAAAAGTAAACTTTTGCAGTTACATTTTGATGTAATTGATTTCAATAAGGTTTATTTCAGTTAAATCAGTTAAATTTAAAAAAGGCTCAAAAAAAGGATGATGATTTTTTAAATTGGGACAATTGTCGGACAAAATAGAAATAAAAAAATCGTAAACAATTGCAAATATGCTGTTTACGATTTTTCATTGCAGAGAGGAAGGGATTCGAACCCTCGATGCAGTTACCCACATACAAACTTTCCAGGCTTGCTCCTTCAACCACTCGGACACCTCTCTTGGTTTGCGGTTGCAAAGAACCGTATTTTTTTTGAGTTAAAAAAACTTGTTGAATAATTTATTATTGCATTTCTCCTCGAAGTGAAGTTTCAAATATAGTTTTGAAAACCGTCGGTGCTACGTTTTGTCCCAAAAGGTACATTAGTTTGGTAATAGCGGCTTCGGTAGTGATATCTTTTCCTGAAATTACTCCTATTTTCTTCAGTTGGGAACTGGTTTCATACTGTCCCATATTCACACTTCCACCGGAGCATTGGGTTACATTGATAATATGAAGCCCATTTTTGATGGCTTTTTTCAAAGTATTTACAAACCAATCCTCTGTAGTGGCATTACCTGAGCCATAAGTTTCCAGAATAATTCCTTTTAAATTTGGAATGGCAATTATTGCTGAGAGTACCGATTCATTGATGCCCGGAAACATTTTCACAATTACAACATTACTATCTAATTTTTTGTGTACAATCAGCTTCTTTCCGGGTTGTTTTTTCAGAATTAAATTCGAATTGACATTCAAATGTACTCCCGATTCGGCCAAATGCTGGTAATTTGGCGATGCAAAGGCATTGAAATGCTCGGCATTGATTTTTGTGGTACGGTTACCTCGGTATAATTTATATTCAAAATAAAGGCAAACCTCTTGTATGACGGATTTTCCTTTTTCCTGCAATGAAGCAATCTGTATTGCTGTAATCAGGTTTTCTTTCGCATCTGTCCTTAAATCTCCTATAGGCAACTGAGACCCTGTAAACACTACAGGTTTCCCAAGATTCTCAAGCATAAAACTAAGTGCTGATGCCGAATACGACATGGTATCAGAACCGTGGAGCACTACAAATCCATCAAAATTATTGTATTTTTCTTCAATGATTTCGGCTATATCAATCCATTTTTCAGGATTGATGTTAGAAGAATCTATAGGTTCCTTAAAAGAAACCGTTTCAATATTACAATCTAAATGCTTGAGCTCCGGAATCTTTTGCAGGAGTTTCTTAAAGTTAAATGCTTTTAAAGCTCCCGTTTCAAAATCCTTTATCATACCAATAGTTCCACCGGTATAAATAAGAAGTATGTTGGGTTTAGTCAGCATTCTGGTATTTCGATTTGTTAACTACCGGATTGGCATACATTGATAGGAAACTTTCAACCATTTGTGGGTTGTTTTCATCAATTCTCATTTCCAATCTACGCTCAAACAACTGTTTTTCATTTTCTGTATAAAAACTGCTGTATTCGTTGGTTTTATTCAGCAAATCGTAAGCAATATAATTGGTTGGCCACAATTTATAGCTTTGCAGAATAGAGTCATCAATGGTTTGTGCCAATGCCTGAATCTGCTGTTTTACATTATCAAATTCTTCGGATATCTTATCTAGTTCAGTATCCAAAATATTTCCAATATGAATATGGATGCGTTTCTTTTGCCCAATAATTCCGCTTAACAACGTGATGAAATCCTCATTTTTTTCTTTAATGTAAATCTCATCATTGGCTTCGGCAATCAACTGAGGCATTTTGAGCGCATCGGTAGGGTCATATTCATAGGAGATGGAAACCGGAACGATTTTAATCTTCTTGAAATACTCCATCAGATTTTCCTCTGTGGAACCCATAGCCAACATTTTCAATACTCCTGTATGAGTTGCGTCATTACCGTCTTTGGTTCTTCCTTCCCGTTGAGCTATCCAAACAGAACGATTTTCACGAAGCAGTAACTGAGCAATGTATTCTGACATCAATTTAGAACTTTCAAGCAATTCTCTTGGTGGCAGACCACGCTGCACAATAAAATTCCTATTGAGTTTCGACAGCGTTTTTAGGAACGATTTCTTAACCAAATTGTCTCCAATAGCTGAAGCCGTCATCACTAATCCATGGTCAAAAAGCGAAACATTCAGCAGCGAAGTATCTAAGATAATATCCCTGTGATTCGATATAAAAAGATAAGATGTATTCGGTTCCAGCTTTTCAAAACCAGAGGTTGTTAATCCTTCCGAACTTTTCGCCAGAACTTTTTGTACCGATTTGTAAATGAAATTACATTGGAAATCACGAATGGAATGGGTTCTTTTGAGCTGCTCTTTCCATACTTCATCATCGAGTTCCGGGAACGTAAAACCCATTAATGCCTTCATCATCGGATGGTTGACAGCCGCCTGTATGGCTTCGTTCACTTCAGTATCGTAATACGGACGGATTTTGTCAAATTTCTGCATCTTGGCTTACATTTTTGAATCACAAATGAACAAAAAAAAACTCACTTTTGGATGAATAAATGATTAAATCCCAAAAACTGCTTTGGAATTTTCTGTCGTAATCCTGGCAATTTCCTCTATTGGCAACTGATACAGCTGGGAGAGTTTTTCGGCTACCAGTCTTGTATAGCTACTTTCATTTCGTTTGCCCCTAAAAGGTACAGGAGCCAGATAAGGAGAATCGGTCTCCAAAACAATGTGCTTCAAATTTATTTCATTCAAAAACTGGTCAATCTTTCCGTTCTTGAATGTGGCTACCCCTCCTATTCCTAATTTCATATTCAGTCCGATTGCTCTTTGCGCTTGCTCGAAATCACCTGCAAAGCAATGGAAAATTCCAAATAAATCACCCGCCTTTTCACTTTCTAAAACCTCAAAAACGGCATCAAAAGCTTCACGACAATGGATGTTAATACCTAATTTGTATTTTTTGGCTAACCTGATTTGGTGTTGAAAAGCCTCCTGCTGGATATTCAGGGTCGTTTTGTCCCAATACATATCCACTCCGATTTCGCCAATAGCATAGAATTTATTCTTTGCCAATTCGGCTTCAACGTGTTCCAGTTCTTCCTTATAGGTTTCCGGCTTTACATAACAAGGATGCAATCCCATCATCAGGAAAATATTTTCCGGGAACTGAGCCTGCAAATCGTACATTTTTTGGGTATAAGCGGAATCTATGGAGGGTACAAAAAGTCTCGAAACTCCATTATCAATCGCACGCTGAATCATTTCGGTACGATCCTGATCAAATTCTTCGGAATAGAGATGGGTATGGGTATCAGTAAGAATCATAATATTTTTAAAGTTGCAAAGTTACAAAGTTTACTACCGATTTTTAAGTTACATTTGGCATCATTTAGCATTTATGAAACATCTTCAGGAACTTCTAAAAAAAGAAAAATACAGGAAAATCAACTTCAAGGTTTCCAAAACACAGCATCTGCTGATTAAAGCCAGCATCAATGGTATTTCAGGGAATTTTATCCTGGATACCGGAGCCAGCAACAGTTGTGTTGGTTTCGAAGGTATAGAAAAATTTGAATTACGGGCTGGCAAATCAAAAACCAAAGCTTCAGGCGCCGGAGCAACCGGAATGTTTACGCAATTGGCCAAAAACAATGACCTGAATATTGGCCGCTGGAAGACAGACGGCTTTCAGCTGATTATCTTTGACATGATGCATGTAAACGAAGCCCTGCAACAATATAAAGCGAAACCTGTTGACGGAATTATCGGGGCTGATGTCTTATTAGAAGGCAAAGCTATCATTGATTATTATAACCATTGCCTGTACCTGCAGTAAAATATTTCTTCATTGAATAAAAGGCAATCACAGTACTTAACAGCATTAGGAAGCCTCCAAGTAAAAACGGAGCTCCGGGCAGTTTAAACGGAGCATCATCATGCGTAAAAAAGTAAAACGTATTGGTCATCATTGGTGGGCCAATAATCGCTGAAGCACTCATCAGGCTGGCTAATGTACCCTGAATTTCCCCCTGCTCATTGGGCGGTACATGACCTGATATTTCCGACTGTAATGCAGGTCCTGCAATGCCGCCCAGACAATACGGAATCAGGAAAACAAAAAGCATCCAGCTTTGCGTCGCTGTTGCAAAAAGGAGCATTCCTGTAGTATATAATCCTAAACCTATATAAATACTTTTCTGGTTTCCCAGTTTTGGTCCTGTCCAACGCACCAATCCGCCCTGTACTATAGCCACCAAAAGCCCAACTACTCCTAATGACATCCCAACCTTTCTTTCACTCCACCCAAAGCGGTACATGGTGTAAAAATTCCAATTGCTGTGAACGGCATGGGAACCTACATACAGCAGGAAAATAGCGATAATAAGCCCAACAATGGAAGGATACTTTTTCAGTCTCAGTAATGCTGCCACCGGATTCACCCGTTTCCATTCAAATTCTCTGCGGTTCTTTTTAGGTAACGATTCCGGAAGGATGAAATAGCCATATAGAAAATTCAGCATGCATAAAATTGCAGCCGCATAAAAAGGAACTCTGGAGCCAAATTGTCCCAGCAATCCACCAATAACAGGCCCTATGATAAATCCTAATCCAAATGCGGCTCCTACCATTCCAAAATTCTTAGCACGGGTTTCAGGCGTACTCACATCTGCTATATAAGCAGATGCTGTAGTAATGCTGGCTCCAGTTAAGCCGGCAATAATTCTACCTAGAAAAAGCCAGGCAATCGTAGGTGAAAATGCGAGCAAAAGATAATCGAGAGCAAAGGCAAAAAGCGAAATCAGAATAATGGGCCTACGCCCATATTTATCACTTAAATTCCCTATCAATGGTGCGCAGATAAACTGGGTTATTGCATAGGCAAATGTAAGCCAGCCACCATATTTTGCTGCTTCACTGATGTCCCCGTGAATCAGTTCAGCAATCAGTTTGGGAATAACCGGAATAATAATTCCCCAACCCGTAATATCAATAAGCATAGTGATAAAAATAAACCCAATAGCTGCTTGTTTCTGGTTTTTTTTCATAGTTGTATTTTATTGGGCGTGACCTCGTTGTAAACAACGAGGCCGGGCTGTCCACAGTACAAGGTACTTG
>CAMFLD010000163.1 GCA_945957245.1 uncultured Flavobacterium sp.
GTAACTCTGTAACTCTGTAACTCTGTAACTCTGTAACTCTGTAACTCTGTAACTCAGTAACTCTGTAACTCTATAACTTTGCAACTTTGAAACTCAATAACTCTGCAGCTCTGCAACTTTGTAACTTTCTATCCCTGTAACTTAAAAAATATTGTATTTTTGCACTGCTTTTGCGTTAAGGATGGGAGTCTCGTCTTGTGACGAGACGTACAGCCTGACCTCGCCGAAGGCGAGGGAACGCCCAAAAAATAATACACAACTTAATTAAATAAACTTATATGAAATTTTTTATTGACACGGCCAATCTAAATGAAATCAAGGAAGCTCAGGATATGGGAGTACTTGATGGGGTTACAACTAATCCTTCGTTGATGGCAAAAGAAGGAATTACAGGAAAAAATAATATCCTTAAGCATTATGTTGACATCTGTAATATTGTAGATGGCGATGTAAGTGCAGAGGTTATTGCGGTTGATTTTGAAGGTATGATTAAGGAAGGTGAGGAGTTGGCTGATTTGCATCCTCAAATTGTTGTAAAACTTCCTATGACAAAAGATGGTGTAAAAGCCTGTAAATATTTTTCGGATAAAGGTATTAAAACCAATGTTACTTTGGTGTTTTCTCCCGGTCAGGCTTTATTGGCTGCAAAAGCGGGAGCAACTTATGTTTCGCCTTTCCTGGGAAGATTAGATGATATTTCTACTGATGGTTTGGCTTTAATTCAGGAAATCAGAGAGATTTATGATAATTATGCTTTTGAAACTGAAATTCTTGCAGCTTCAATTCGTCATACAATGCACGTTGTAAATTGTGCCAAAATTGGTGCTGATGTGATGACAGGCCCATTATCGTCCATCACAGGTTTGTTAAAACATCCCTTAACAGACTTAGGTTTAGCACAGTTCTTGGCTGATTATGCTAAAGGTAATAAATAATAATTTAGACAATAAATAAAGAGGGTTCCAATTTGGAACCCTTTTTTTATGCTTTTAAATCTTATTTTAAGTTTTTCTCAAATTCTGCGTCAAAGATATTCACGAAGGCATTTTTGATTTTACCGTCATTTCCGATGATAATGGTTCGGTGTATTTTGTTAATTGCCCATTTGTTTTTGATATCTTCAAAATCGGAGCAATGCAGTTCTGTTATTCCGTTAAATTTATAGTCGTTGAGTGTTTTTATCCAATCTTCCTGGGTGTCATTTATATTCACAGCTACAATATTGTATTGCGGGAATTTCGCTTTAAGTTCCAAAACTTTTTTATGTGCTGCTTCAAAATGAGACTTGGCATTTACCGTCCAAAAGAAGAAGATTGTGTTGGGCTTGTCTACCGCTGTAGATGAAATTACTTTTCCCTTTGCGTCCATAAGGCTGACTTCAGGCAATGAATTGCCTACTTTCAGCATCTGTATGGCATTGCAGATGGTTGTTATTTCATTTGTTTTGCTCGTATCTGTGGAGAATTTTTTATAGCAGTCCAAAAATTTATTATTGTTGACTACGTTCTGATCTTCCAGCAGATAGGTAAAAGCAATATTGTTAAGAATATTGTTTTTTACCGTATTGTTTTTAATTAGTGTATCCGCTATCTTCATTTTGTTGATGTTGGTTTTTAAGGCCAAATCGGTTTCGGTAAAATGATTGTGGTAATTGATTGTTCCCATGTTGTTGAGCATGTGAGACAAATACATTACATAAGGAGCATAGCTGGACAAGGCTACATTATTGAAATTGATTTTTTTGCGGTAATCGTAATAATTGGCAGGCAGTTTTTCAAAAACGTCTTCTCCTGTTCTGATTTTATGGATTAGAGGATAGAGTTCTTTTTTAGAATAGTAGTTAAAATTCAAAGAAGCTTTGGCAAACATATCAAAGCCTTCACTCCATTTAATTTCAGCCTTACGGGTATTGTAGAATTTAGTTTCTTTAGCGTAAGTAGAATCAATTTCTCTTGAAAAATCGGCAAAGTTATCGTCAAAATACTCAAACATATTGTACTTGTCCTTTTCGTTTTTCAGGTACATTTCCATTAGGAAATTATTTTTTTCCTCACCACGTCCACAGAACACAACAGATTCGTCAAAGTCTTTTGAGTTTAGGCGAACCATGATACTGTCATTTTTGTCAAAATAAACATATTGGTATTCCGGTTCATGTTTAAAGCTGTAAAGTCCTGGTGCTAAAGAGTCAAACTGGATGAAAAAACGGTTGTTTTTATCAAGTTTCAGCGTGTCGATTACTTCATTGTCTTTGCAGAAAAGCACATAAGGATTATTAGGATTGACGATTTCGCCTCCAAAATAAGCAACATATTCGCAACCTTTATATTCATTTTTACATGAACTGAAAAGAACGAACATTGGGAGCAAAAAAACGATAACCTTTATATTGTTAAACTTGTGCATTAAGTAGAAACTAGTAGACAAAATTAACCTGATACTTTCAATTTTATTGTTAATCTATCGTTAAAGTTAAATGTTAGAAAGACAGACGCTAAAACCAATAATAAAAGCAATTACAGAAGCAATTACCAGTTTGATTCCGATTTTCCGGTTTTGTTTAGAGGCAATAATAATAATGATTCCGACAATGAAAGCAATCGGGCTAACCAAAAGCAGAAATAGTATTATTTGTCCAATAAAATCGGACATTAAAAAAATTAGCTCAGCCATAATTAATTCAATTGTTTTCTGATTTCATCAATGCTGTTATCCCTGTAAAAAAGATTCATTGTTTCAAATGGAACTAGTTTTCCTCTTTTGTCTACGATATGTACGCACGATTTCTTTACCGCCCGAACATCAAAATCATAAGCATCCATAAAATTCATGATAATAATACGAAACAAATTTTCATAATGCAAATTATCTGATTTTACTCTAGGAAGGCAACACATAAGTTCTCCAAGTTCTTCTTCAGCGCAATCTACCGAAATTCCTGTGCTGAAAAGATTCAGCATATGGTTTTTCAGTTTTTCATCATTTTCGAAAACTATCGTATTTTTTGAATTATTTAATAAATCTTCCGGATTGATAAGATTTGTCATAGGAATTACCTCACCATCTAATTTTAAAGCATAAGCCATGCACAATGCATCAGGGTTGCAGGGCACCGGAATCAAATCTTGTGGGGTGAATACTGGAAACTGTTCGTATATTTTTCTACGGACTTCGGTGAGTGTTATTCTGCCATCATTATCATTATAATTGTCATTTCTTCCTGCTACCTGAGTAGGTTGGAATGTTACGCCACGAACACAGCGCTGCTGCACCGCATATTCCAATATCTTTCCGATTTCATCATCATTTTGACCTTTCTGAAGTGTGATGACTAATGTAGTCGAAAGATTAAATTGGTTTAGGTTTTCAATAGCCTTTCTTCGGATTTCGGTTAAATCTTCACCTCGTAATTTCTCTAATACTTCTGGGTTAAAACTGTCAAACTGCAGGTATATCTCAAAATCAGGCATGTAAGATGCTAATTTTTCTACAAAAGCGATATCTTTTGCAATTCTAATTCCATTTGTGTTGAGCATCAGATGCCGGATAGGTTTACTTTTAGCAATATCAAGTATTTGAAAAAATTGCGGATGCACTGTGGGTTCACCACCTGAAATCTGAACCACATCAGGTTCACCTTCATTAGCAACGATAGTATCAAACATTTTTTCAATTTCTTCCAGACTACGATGTGTACCATAATTTGGACCTGAACTTGCGTAGCAGGTGGGGCAGGACAAATTGCAACGGTCGGTAACTTCAACAATGCTCAGGCAGGAATGTTGTTCATGATCAGTACACAGGCCACAGTCATAAGGACAGCCATAGTGTACTTTGGTATTGAACTTAAGTGGAACTTCCGATTGTTTGTTGTAGTTTCTTATTTGTCGATAGTATTCAACATCATCAGCAATCATGACTTTGGAATCACCATGAGTTTTACAATGTTTCAGCATCCAGACTTTTTCGTCCTGAAAAACGATTTTTGCATCAATGGTATGCCTACATTCAGGACATAAACTTTTAGTATAGTCGTAATAGATATAATCTCTGTTAGGCATATTTGAAAAGCCGTATTAAAAATTTGTAATAGTAAATAAGTAAAAACAAGCCACACCATTGAATGATGCTTAAGTCTAAAAATAATGAATTATAAGGCTTTAGGAATTCTACAAAAAAGCGGTACATAAAATATAGTACCATGAATAATTTAAAGCGGTCACCATCTATCATTTTTTTATTTCTGATGCTGTAAAATAACAAAAACAGTACCAACATAAAAAACATCTCATAAAGTGCTACCGGATGACGTAATTTTCCATCACCTAAATCCATTCCTGTAAAAAAGTTGGTTTCAATACCATAAGTTGGTTCTTCCGTTCCCATAAAAAAACATCCAATCCGACCAATGAAAACAGCAACAATTATTGGAAAAACATAAATATCTCCTGAAGATGCTTTGACACCAATTATTTTTTTGCAAAGCTCTACACCAAATAAACCACCCAGAAAACCACCGGCAACAGTCTTGTTTTTGTAAAGACTGAGCCAGGTTTGATGCATTATCTCTGAAGGAATTTCCAATACGGCAATAAGTCTGGAGCCAATCAAAGCTCCAATCATAGCTCCCAACAAAATCCATAACCGGTTGGTGTCCCCAATGATGTCATTAGTATTTCTTTTAAGATAATAATAAAGACGCACACCAATAATAAAAGCCAGTGTCTCAAATACAAAATGAACCATTACTCTGTTATCAGTAAGGACAATTTTCAAGGGTAAATGCATAGGCTTTATATTTCGAGTCCAATATATGTAAAAAACTAGTAATCTCCTGCATTAAACTAACTACTATTCGTTACTTTTGCACCTGAAAATTTAACACATAATACTACATGTTAACTGTAAATAACTTATCTGTCCAGTTTGGTAAAAGAATTTTATTCGATGAAGTGAATACCACTTTTACCCAGGGCAACTGCTATGGAGTGATTGGCGCCAATGGAGCAGGAAAATCAACTTTTTTGAAAATCCTAGCAGGAGATATTGAACCAACTTCAGGAAGGGTTTTTCTGGAGCCGGGAAAAAGAATGTCCGTACTGAACCAAAACCACAATATGTTTGATGAGCACACCGTGCTTGAAACAGTAATGATGGGAAATAAGGTTTTGTATGCTATAAAATCGGAGATGGATGCGCTTTATGCAGATTATGATGATGCTAATGCCGACAGGATAGGGGAGTTACAGGTACAGTTTGAGGAAATGAATGGCTGGAATGCTGAATCCGATGCCGGAGCTATGTTATCTAACCTTGGTATCGGTTCCGATATGCATTATACTATGATGGCTGATATGGAAGGAAAAATGAAAGTTCGTGTCCTTTTGGCACAGGCACTTTTCGGCAATCCTGATGTATTGGTAATGGATGAGCCTACGAACGATTTGGATTTTGAAACGATTTCGTGGCTTGAAAACTTCTTGGCGAATTATGAGAATACTGTAATTGTAGTATCGCACGACCGTCACTTCCTGGATGCCGTTTGTACGCATGTTTCGGACATTGATTTTGGAAAGATCAACCATTATTCAGGAAACTATACTTTCTGGTATGAGTCAAGTCAGTTAGCAGCCCGTCAACGTGCACAACAGAATAAAAAAGCTGAAGAAAAGAAAGCTGAGCTTGAAGAATTTATCCGTCGTTTTAGTGCTAACGTGGCCAAATCGAAACAGGCAACTTCACGTAAGAAGATGATAGACAAATTGAACCTTGAGGAAATCAAACCTTCAAGTCGACGTTATCCAGCTATCATATTTGAAACCGAAAGAGAAGCCGGAGACCAGATTCTGCATGTAGAAAATTTAGCGGCTTCTATAGATGGTGAATTATTGTTCAAAAATGTGGATTTGAATATGGCGAAAGGAGATAAGGTTGTGGTATTTTCAAAAGACTCCCGCGCTACAACAGCTTTTTATGAAATCCTTAATGGAAATATGAAAGCCGATAGCGGAACTTTTGACTGGGGAATTACTACTACACAGTCTTACTTACCTAATGATAACAGTCAATTCTTTACTGATGGCAATCTTAATCTCGTAGATTGGTTACGCCAATGGGCTAAAACGGAAGAAGAGCGTGATGAAGTTTATGTTCGTGGATTTTTAGGTAAAATGATTTTCTCGGGAGAAGAAGCACTAAAGAAATGTACGGTTTTGTCCGGAGGAGAAAAAGTACGCTGCATGCTGTCCCGAATGATGATGATACGTGCCAATGTATTGATGTTGGACGAACCAACGAACCACTTGGATTTGGAATCGATTACGGCATTCAATAATTCATTGAAGAATTTCAAAGGTTCGGTATTGTTTACTACACATGACCACGAGTTTGCACAAACGGTTGCCAACCGTGTTTTGGAAATCACACCAAATGGCGTTATCGACCGTTATATGACTTTTGACGAATATCTTGAAGATAATAAAATTCAGGAATTAAGAAAGAAAATGTATGCTTAAAATATTAACCGCTTCCAATAGCTGTCTCTTATACACATCTCCGAGCCCACGAGACCGAGGCTG
>CAMFLD010000164.1 GCA_945957245.1 uncultured Flavobacterium sp.
GGATTAGGTTCAGGTGTGAATGAATTTAAAAAGGCAGCCAAAGGAGAAGATGAGGCTCATGCTGCTTCCAAAAAAGAAGAAGAAGAGAAAAAATAATTTCCTTTTATACAAAAAAACAAATCCCAATTTCCTGATGGAAATTGGGATTTTGCATTTTAAAATACCATCGTCAGCTGGATGCGTTTTCGTTCTTCATCTACCTCGACCACTTTTACCTGAACATGCTGGTGGAGTTTTATCACTTCATTCACATCAGAAACAAAGCCTTGTTTTAGTTGGGAAATGTGTACCAAACCACTTTCTTTGATACCAATATCGACAAAACAGCCAAATGCGGTAATGTTATTAACAATGCCCGGCAGAATCATTCCAGAACGAACGTCCTTGATGGTGGTGACTGAAGGATCAAATTCAAAAACTTTAGCGGCTTTTCTCGGGTCAAGGCCAGGTTTTTCGAGCTCTTTAACAATATCCTTTAATCCTAAAATCCCTATTTCGGGTGTGATGTAGTTTTCCAATTTTATCTGGGAAATCTTTTCTTTATTGGCTATCAAATCATTGGTTTTCAAGCCTAAGTCTTTTGCCATTTTTTCCACTATCGGGTAGGCTTCCGGGTGAACGGCTGAGTTATCTAATGGGTTTTTGCCATTGTGGATGCGGACGAATGCCGCTGCCTGCTGATACGCCTTTTCGCCCAATCTGGGAACTTTTTTTAATGCTTTTCTGTCTTCGAATGCTCCATTTTCAGAACGGAAGGCTACAATATTTTCAGCCATTTTTTCTCCAATTCCCGATACGTAGCTTAATAATGATTTACTGGCGGTATTCAGGTTGATTCCGACCGAGTTTACGCATCGAACAACAACGGTATCGAGTTCTTCTTTTAATTTGGTTTGATCAACATCATGTTGGTATTGCCCCACTCCTATGGATTTTGGGTCGATTTTTACCAGTTCTGCAAGCGGATCCGCAAGTCTTCTTCCAATAGATACTGAACCTCTTACAGTAACATCATAATTGGGGAATTCGTCCCGGGCTATTTTGGAAGCTGAATAGACCGATGCTCCTGCTTCAGAAACGACGAAAACCTGAATGGGCTTGTCAAAGGCAATTTTTTTGATAAAAAATTCAGTTTCTCTGCTCGCCGTCCCATTTCCGATGGAAATGGCTTCTATATTGTAAGCATTTACCATGGAACGGATTTTTTTCATGGCCATGGCGCTTTCATTTTGCGGCTGATGCGGGTAGATGGTTTCGTTGTAGAGCAGGTCGCCTTTTTCGTCAAGACAAACTACCTTACATCCGGAGCGGAATCCGGGGTCTATGGCCAGAATCCGTTTTTCTCCTAAAGGCGGTGCCAGTAAAAGCTGACTTAAGTTGCCTGCAAAAACATCAATCGCTTTGAGATCGGCTTTTGCTTTAGCTTCCTGTAGCGTTTCATTGGCAATAGCGGGTTCGAGCAGTCTTTTGTAACTGTCGCTGATAGCCATCTCTAAATGTTCTGTTGTATCGTTATTAGCTCTTATGATTTCGTTTTCTATGAAATCTATGGCTTCTTCTTTTTCAAAATCAATGTTGAGTTTTACAAAACCTTCTGCTTCTGCCCTAAGCATAGCCAGCAGTCGGTGTGAAGGGGCTTTGGATATGGGTTCTGCCCACTCAAAATATTGTTTGAATTTTTGGGCTTCTTCCTCATGTTCCTTTTTCTTCACCACTTTAGTTTCCACAATGGCTTTCCGCTGGAACATGCGGCGGAGGTTTTTACGAATGTAAATATTTTCATTGATCCATTCGGCTATAATGTCACGGGCTCCTTGGAGCGCTTCGTCTTCGTTTTTAACTTTATCGTTCAGATACTGAGAAGCTATATAATCAACATCGTCCTTTCCTTGGGAGAAGATGATTTTGGCCAGAGGCTCCAACCCATTTTCACGGGCGACATCGGCACGGGTTTTCTTTTTCTTTTTGTAGGGAAGGTACAAGTCCTCTAATTCCTGAATATCGAAGCTTGCAGTAATTTTATTTTTAAGCTCTGAGGTAAGTTGACCTTGTTCCTCTATTGATTTGAGTATGGATTCCTTTCTTTTTACAATTTCATCGTATTGTTTGGAAAGTTTGGCAATCTGTTCGATGGTAACCTCATCCAGGTTTCCGGTTTGGTCTTTCCGGTATCGGGAAATAAACGGAATGGTGCAGTCTTCTGAAAGCAGTTTTACCGTTGCTTCGATATTTTTGGGAGCCGTATTAACTTGGGCTTGAATAAATTGTATGCTTGTCATTTTTTAGTACTAAAGAGAATGCAATAATACTAAAAAAGGGCGGTGAAAGAAAGTCCTTTCGTCCTGAATAGCCCCGACAGGAGCAATCCGCCGTGCGGTGCGGATGGCGGGAGGATTCGTGTAAAAGGGCAGTAAGATGTGCTCCTAAAATTATTACTGTATTTTATTAAATGCTTTTCCCAGATTTTCAATCACATCGGTGATGAGCATACTTTCAGGGCTTTGTGTTTCGAGTGTGATATCGGCGGCTAATCCATGCAGGTAAACTCCAAGTTGGGCAGCTTCGATGGGTTGATATCCCTGAGCCAGAAAGGCGGTTATGATCCCGGTGAGTGCATCGCCGGAGCCTCCTTTGGCGAGACCAGAATTTCCTGTTGTGTTTTCGAAACTGTTTGTTCCGTCTGTGACGAAGGTTTTGTGGCCTTTGAGTATTATGATAACGTTTAATTGGCCTGCTTTACTAATTGCTTTTGCTCTTCTTTCTGTTTCATTTTGATGGTTTCCAAACAGTCGGTCAAACTCTTTTACATGTGGGGTGAGTATTGATTTTGATGGGAGTTGGGAAAGCAATTCCTGATTTTTTGCCAGTAGATTAAGTGCATCTGCGTCAAAAACCGTTGGTTTTTTTGTATTGCTGATGAGTAGTTTGAGTAATTGTTCTGCGGATTTATCTGTGCCGATTCCGGGACCAATGGCAAAAGCATTGTAGTTGTCCCAAGTTTTTTCGTCTTCGCGGAAAGCGACCATAGCTTCAGGAAGGGCTGCAAAAATTGCCGCTTTTTCTTTTTTGGGAATATTGAGTGTAACCAAGCCTGCTCCGCTTCGCAAACAGGCTTTTGAGGCAATGACGGCGGCTCCCATTTTGGTTTTGCTTCCGGCAATAATCAGCGCATGTCCGTGATTGCCTTTATGGGAATCGGGCTGTCTTTTTCTGAATATTTTGCGGATGCTATGGATATCAATGGGTGTCATATTTTAATCCTGAACAATGAAATGCTTTGGGTCTTCTTTTTTGTATTCGGGCTGTATGTTGATATGATTGATATTGAATTTGGTGAACAGTAACTGTTCAATTTCGTGAAGCAGTTCATTGAATTCACTCATTTTGATATCTTCTGAACAGTCCAAATGAGCTTCAAGATGCAATTCGTCATCATTTAAATGCCAAACGTGGATGTGATGAAGCTTATTAACACCTTTGATTTTGTGAACCTCGCGGACCAATTCCTTTACATCTATGAAATCTGGTGTGAAAAGCATCAGCATTTTGGTAGCTGATTTTATTAAATCGTAGCTTACATAGATAAGATAAATGGCAATGAGTAATGTCATTAAGCTGTCTACCCAGTACCATCCGTAGAATTTCATCAGAATACCTCCAATCAAAACGGCTACTGAGGCCATCATGTCGGTAAGCAGATGCAGGTAAGCGGATTTCATATTTAGGTTGTGCTCTGAATCTTTTTTGAGCAAAAGCACAGAGCCTCCATTAACTACTATTCCTAAAATAGCCAGCCAAATCACCAGTCCTGATTTTATCGGTTCAGGATGAAATAGTCTTGTAGCGGCTTCATAAATCAGGAAAAGTCCAACCAAAACCAAAGTAATGGCATTAATAAAAGCGGCTATCAGTTCGGCACGTTTGTAACCAAAAGTTTGGTCAATGGATGCTTTCCTTCTCGATAACTTATGAGCAAACAAGCTAAAAACCAATGATAAAACATCGGAAAAATTATGGAGTGCATCGGATATCAATGCTAAACTTCCGGAAACGATTCCCCCGATAATCTGAGCTACCGTAATTAAGAGGTTCAGTAAAATGGAATAGGTTAGGTTTTTCCCTTTTACTTCGTGTTTGTGAATGTGTACGTGATTGTGGCTATGGCTCATTTTTAAAAGTAACGTTGGATGATATATTTAGCTGCCAGATTTCCTGAATACATATAATTCCAATATTATTTCTTATTGGACGTTAATTATTATTGACAGGCTATTTTGTTGACACGATTAGCATGTCTTCCGCCTTCAAATGAGGTATTTAAAAAGGTATCTACCATTTCGACTGCCTGTTGAATAGAAGTAAATCTGGCAGGAATACTAATGATGTTGGCGTCATTATGCTGACGGGCCAATGTTGCTATCTCTTTGGTCCAACATAAGGCTGAACGAATGCCCTGATGTTTGTTAACCGTCATATTGATTCCGTTGCCGGAGCCGCAGATGACTACTCCGAAATGTGCTTTTCCGCTTTCGACATCAAGGGCAACCGGATGCCCAAAATCAGGGTAATCCACACTATCAAAAGTATCCGTTCCGTGATTTAAGACTTCATATCCTTTTTGTTCCAAAAAAGTCACAATTGCTTTTTTATAATCTGGTCCGGCGTGGTCATTTCCAATTGAAATTTTCATAATGTTGTGTTTGTAATTAGTACCACAAATTTACACAATCTATCGGTTGGTTTTTGGGTAATTTGTAACTGATTGGTTTTTAGGAATAAGCGGATTTTGCCTTTTGACTTATTTTTATAACTATCTGTTTTTTATTGATTTATATTTATCATAAATGTTAATTTTTTGATGTGTTAACAGCAATTCGTAATTAATTGATTTTCAGTTAACCTTAAATTAACACCAATTGTTAACAACTTCGGATAGATTTTCAGAAGTTTTTTTAGCTCATTTGATTTTAAATTGTAATCAAAAACCGGATTGAAAAATCCAAATTTAGTTTGGCTGATTTTTGGAAAAGTTATCAATAAAAAAATTCTCTTTTTTAACCATTATTAACAATCAAAGTTATCTACAAAAATTGCCGTTTATAAGTTGTGAACAACTGTTAACTAAAATATAAAATAGCTTTAAAATGACCATTTTAAATTCTCAAAAGCGTGTTAATAATTCGGTATAAAAAAGCATAACTACAAAATCTAATTTTTAAAAATAAAGTTATTCTACAAATGAACACGCTATAATAACCACCATAAATTTTAATTTTTCAAAATTCTTTTTTGTTGTTTTTAGAATATGTTGAAAACCTATTTTTTTTGAATTATCAAAAGTTATTTTTTTTATAAATGTTAATGTTTAATTCTTTTATCTAGATAGTTCTTTGTAATTTTCAGCAATATTAGAAATGAACAAATGAGTAAGAAACCAAAGAAATTCGGAAAGAAAGAGAAAACTTATTCCGAAAAAATATTTAAGATACTTTTAAAAAACGCCAATAAACCTTTTAACTACAAACAGATAGCTGCTATTTTAGAACTCGATGATACTAAAAGCAGGAATGAAATAATCAAAGATTTAAAAATTCTGGCAGCTCAAAAACTGATTATAGAATCTGAGCCCGGAAAATACCTGGTCAAAGCTACCAGCCAGCAGTACTATGAAGGTGTCATTGACATGACTTCAAGGAAAACAGGTTATTTTGTCTGTGAAGAATTGGAAAATGATGTTTTTATTCCTTTTATCAACCTCAACCATGCTTTGGATGGAGATAAGGTAAAAGCCTATGTCTACAATAGAAGAAGTTCCCGAAAACCTGAAGCTGAAGTTATAGAAATTGTAGAAAGAGCGAAAACAGAATTTGTTGGCGTAATTGATATCCAGAAGAATTTTGGATTTGTCACTACTGCCAATGCTAAAATGTACACGGATATTTTTGTGCCAAAAAATAAGTTAGCTGATGCTGAACATGGAGATGTAGTTTTGGTTAAACTGGAAGATTGGCCGGCTAAAGCAGATTCACCTTTTGGCTCTGTAGTCAAAGTGCTCGGTAAACCCGGGGAACACAATACCGAGATTCATGCGATTTTAGCGGAATATGGATTGCCTTATGATTTTCCGATTGAAGTTGAAGCGTATGCTAATAAAATTGATACTTCCATTACCGAAGCTGAAATTGCCCACCGCCGTGATATGCGGAACGTGCTTACCTTTACCATTGATCCAAAAGATGCCAAGGATTTTGATGATGCACTATCATTCCAACAATTGGATAATGGTAATTATGAAATTGGAGTTCACATTGCCGATGTTTCGCATTACCTCAAAGAAGGAACTATTCTGGATGACGAAGCTTATAGAAGAGCGACTTCAGTATATTTAGTTGACCGAGTTGTACCTATGCTTCCTGAAGTTTTATCCAATTTTGCCTGCTCGCTCCGTCCGCATGAAGAAAAATATACGTTCTCTGCTATTTTCGAATTGACTCCTAAAGCTGAAGTCGTGAATCAATGGTTTGGAAGAACAGTTATTTATTCCGATCAGCGTTTTGCTTATGAAGAAG
>CAMFLD010000165.1 GCA_945957245.1 uncultured Flavobacterium sp.
TATCATTATAATCAATTACGGTGTTTTCGGCTGTAGGTAGCGTGATACCGCTTTAAAGATAACACTGTTCAATCCATTTGGTCACCTGGGTCTTGGTTTCGGTGAAGTAGTTATAGTTACAATTAAGATTCTGGGGTTTAATTCCGATTGGGATGTAGGTATCAATTTCAGTGGTTCCAACTACTTCTTTGTTTTTATGGCAAATCATGCATTGTACTTCAGTTGGAATCCTGTAACTGGTACTTTTAACGACATTATTTTCATCCTTCCAGGAAATATCAGTATAACTTCCGGCTAAATCAAAATAGGCTTCAGTTTGTTCGGTATTCCATACATAATCAGCAAATATCCATCCGGTGGCTTTGCGAATCATAATACGGGTTTCGATTATCCTTGTACCACCTACCGCAGTGATGTTCTGAACATTGTCATAATAAAATGTTTTGATTAAACATGCTCCAACCGGAAGTTCTAATACTTTACTATCAGCATTGTAAGTAGCTTTTGTCCCCGGTGGCATCCATACAAAACGTTTCTTGTGAGCATAATCGGCAAATAGGGAAGAAGCAGGAGCGTAGGGAAGTACATTTAAAGCGGGAATCTGGTTTTTTAAATCGCCTTCAAAGAACTTATAATCGGACAGTTTAGGATACGGAACTTGTGTTAAATCCACTGTTACAGGGGAGACAGGTACGTATTCATCTTTGTCAGAACAAGACATAAAGAATACTATTGATAAAAATACTGCAAAGATTAGATAGTAATATTTCCTCATAGGTTTCTTTTAATGCTTTCAAATATAATAAAAATTCTACTAAAACATTAAATATTAACAGATTATATATCAACAGTTCAATTTTGTTTCGGATTTAGCAATTAATCGTTGCTTTCATCAACAATATTGCGATTTCTGACTTTCGAATTTAATTTACTTACAAAAAAAGCGCTCCAAAAGGAGCGCTTTTTTATCACTTATCAACAGGTTTAACTTATTCCTTGATGAATTTTTGAGTGTAGCTTTTATTTTGTGTGTCAGCAACATTTAGGATGTAAGTTCCGGCAGCTAATTTTTCGATATTAATAGTTTGATCGATATTGCTTGCAGAAAGCACAACTTTACCTGTTAAATCATATACCAAAGCTGATTTAAGTATTACGCCCGCATTATCCTGCAATTTGATATTGATTACATTTTTAGCAGGATTTGGATATACGGCAAATACACCATTGCTATAAGAGTTGATTGCGAGAGTAGAACCTTCTACAACCAAAAGTTTTTGGTTTGGATTCACATTGTTTAATGTATCTACAGTTCCTGATGGCCATCTGATAATTACCTGATCAATTGTAGTAGCCTGACCGATTCCGAAATGAGCTGTAATAGTACTCATGTTTTGGAAACCGGTTCCACTTTGTACATCTCTGATTTGTTTCCCCCAACTGCCATAAATTTCAATTCTGGCACCAATTCCGTTTCTGTTGCTTTGAATTCCTCTTAGGTTTACAGCCAACCATTTGTTAGAATTTCCATTATTGAATAATACGCTGGTTCCGTTTTGAATATCAAGGAATCCGTCATTATTTAAATCTCCGATTGGACGGTCTACGGTAGATAGCGGATAGGTATTTGGATTAGGAGTAAAATGGAAAGCTCCGTCACCAAACATGATGGTATTTCCGGCTCCTAATACATCAAGAAAACCATCATTGTCAAAATCGGCAGCAACATATTCTCTTCCCACGGCTGTAGTAGTATCATATCCTGAACCAGCTGTTACACTTGTAAAGGTTCCGTCCCCATTATTTCTTTTTACATTAGTACCTCCGTCAGAAGTTGAATTTACTCCTTCGATAACATCCATCCATCCGTCGTTATTGAAATCTCCAACGGCACAAGACCAGCTTTGTTCCGGAGCGGCCATATTTGCAGCGGCAGCTACATCTGTAAAAGTACCATTTCCATTGTTTCTCATTAGTTGGTCAATGTTTCCTCCAACACCTGAACCACCTTGTCCGCATTTAGCCAATACCATATCAATGTCTCCGTCATTATCATAGTCAGTCCAGGTTCCGGCATAATTTCCTCCGGTTGGGAAATCACCAATTCCACCCTGATTATGGTTCATGTTAGTTCCGTCATTAATGTAATATCTGTTTGGTGCATTGTCGTCACAGGCAAAAGCATCTAATTTACCATCATTATTGATGTCTACAAAGTTGGTTCTTTGTACTAAATACGATTGTGACTTTCTATCAGTTGTATAACCGGTTCCGGTACTGTTTGCTTTAAGGAAGCATACACCACTTCCGGAACCATAAATAAGGTCATTATAGCCATTGTTATCATAATCTCCAGCTGCAATACTCCATGAAGGTAAAACAGTAGTATTAGTTAAAGGATATGAAGTTGAAGTAAATGATCCGTTTGCATTTTGGTAGGTAATTACCAATTGCGTCGTACTTACAGCCGAAACGATATCATCCAAATAATCTCCGTTCATGTCAACAATACAGTTATCGTACCCGCCTGTAATTCCGGATACCGGAGTTGAAGTAAATGATAATCTGTCCGGTGCCGGTGGTGGAGCAGCTACAAGTGTAAAATCGAATCCTAAGTTACTGTATCTGTTGTCAAAAGCAATGATATAGGTTGTCCCGGCTGTAGCAACAAAACTAAGCTGGGAAGTTAGGCTTCCGTTATAATCGTCATTGGCACCAATACAAGTTAAGCCGTTGCAGCTTCCTGAGTAAACAATTACCCTAGTATCAGTATTTCCGTTTTGAAGTAAGGCTGTCGATACAATTACAGTATTGTTCGTCAAAGCCGTGTAACTGTACCATTTTCCTTTTGTCGGAACAGCATTGTTGTTATTTAAACCACAAAATAAAGTTGGTGCAGCTCCGGTTTCAGCTGTAAAAGCAGGTGCAGTGGTAGTCGAATTTATTAATATGGGTAAGGCTGTATCACAACTTGCCTGAGCAACAGCCAACGAAGCTGTGAAAAACAGTCCTAATAGACAGGTAATTTTTTTCATGATTGGTAGTAGTTTTTTAGTTATAGTTTTTTGTTAAGTTAGTTACAGGTATTTGTAAGCGACTGGATGTATTCGCGAACAAGAGCAATTCCCTCATCATGTATGATTGTCCTTCCTAATAGAGGCATTCTTTCGCTTTCGTCATTAGTATTTAATCTATAATGTAATATAGATTTGTTGTAGTTTCCGGGAGAAATCAGCTTTTGTAAAGTTGGGCTGATTATTTCATCGGCCTGAACACAAATTCCCAATTTTGTTGGGTCGGTAGTTTCGCCAAAATTGAATCGCAATGCCCGGTAATCGCAACGACCCTGAGTTTGATGGCAGTGAGCACAATTGGCATCCACATACGATCTGAAACGCAATTCCAATGGTTTGGTTGTATCATGATAGTCTACCGTAGAAACAATGTTGGAAGGGAAGCTTTGCAGGTATCCCTGATCTACCAACTTCTGTAATTGGTTTTTAGAACCGTTATTATAATTGAAATTGAAATTGATATTTTGCGGTTTGGTACCAATAGGCGTACGGATTTCATTTATTTTATGGCAGGCATGGCATTCTGCTTCTGATGGAATTCTGTACTCTTCGTTTACTACTTCACCATTTGGTTTAGTGAAGGTGAAATATTTAATGTCTCCATTTTCAAAATCACTTCCCGAAGTAAGGTCTGCATCAGTTTGCGCATCATTCCATACATATTCGTAGAAATACCAACGATCTGCTTTGTGTACCAATAATCTTGTTTCGATAATTTTGGTAGTATTTCCCGGTTGGATGGTGGCATAATAAAAGTTTTTAATCAAAATGGTTCCTACAGGAAAGTCAAGAGTTTTATTATCAGCAACATAAGAAGCAGATACTCCTGAAGGCATCCAGATAAATCTTTTCTTTAAGGCATAATCCGTAAACAAACCACTTGCCGGCTCATAAGGAATTACATTTAAGGAAGGAATCAGGTTTTTAATATCCCCGATAAAGAAATGGTAATCGGATAATTTAGGAAACGGAACCTGAGTCAAATCACCATTTACAATAGGTGTGGCATTTATGGTCACATTTGCTGCATTGGAAACTTCCCCTTCTGCATTTTTTACGGTGTATGAAATTGGAGTAGGATTTCCGGTAAATGTTGCTGTTGGCGTAAAGGTAATAGCTCCTGTAGTAGAATTTACGCTCCATGTCCCCTGATTTTCAACAACCAGTTGGTCTAAAGTGCCATTGCCGTCAGTATCAGCACCATTTACTATACTAACAGTAGCAGCTACAGGAATCCCTCCGGTTGTATCATTGGTTAATACAGGTATCACTACAGGTTCAGTAATGGTACTGGATACAACATCATCAGTTGCAATAGGAGGATTGGCTATTTGGATATAGTCGTCATTGTCAGAACAGGCTTCAAAAAAACCAAGAAAAGCAATGAAAATAAGTAGTAGGAAGTAATTTTTTTTCATGTTTTTTTTTAATCGCAACCAAAAATAAGAAATATTTTGTAATTATCTATCAATTATTTGATTACCATTAAAATTTCTTCCTTCTTTCTGAGAATTGTTTAAGCTATTGTTTAAATTGTTGCCAATTTAACACGGTAACTCTTTAGCATTTCAAGGGCTGAAGCCGATTTGTAATCGAAGATTTCTTCATGGCGGTTGCGTTCTTTTCTGAGACTTATCTGCTTGATACAGTTCATAAATCTTCTGATTTCTTCATCATCAGATAATATGAGTCCCGGAACTTCAATGTTGTTTCCGTTTTCATCTTTGGCAACCATTGTAAAGTAGCTCGAATTGCAGTGTTTTACAATTCCGGTTCTGATGTTTTCCGCTTCTACCCGGATACCAACTATCATCGAGCTTTTCCCTACATAATTTACACTGGCTTTCATTGTTACTAATTCTCCCACTTCAATCGGATTCAGGAAATCAACGGTATCAACTGAGGCAGTCACACAATAATTACCGGAAAATTTTGAGGCACAGGCGAAAGCAATCTGGTCTAAAAGGGATAAGATATAGCCTCCGTGTATTTTTCCACTGAAGTTACTATGCGAAGGAAGCATCAATTCTGAAATGTTGATTTTGGATGATGCTACGGTTTTAAAATTGCTGCTCATCGGTATTGGCTCTTTGAAGTATGTTTTCGGGTAAAGCTTTCTTGGCTTTAGCCCCCATTTTTTTGAGGTTTTCTACCCTGTTAATAAGGTTTCCGCTGCCTTCCACAAGTTTGTTCATGGCATTATCGTATTCGGCTTTGGAGTCTTTGATTTTGTTGCCCACTTTTACCAAATCGGCTACAAAACCTTCAAATTTATCATATAAAGCGCCGGCCTGACGGGCAATTTCAAGTGCATTTTCCTGTTGTTTCTGATTGGTCCACATGCTGTCAATCGTACGGAGTGTCGCCAGTAGAGTAGATGGTGTCACAATGACGATATTCTTCTCAAATGCTTTATTATAAAGAGTAGCATCTTCATTTAATGCCAAGGCAAATGCTGATTCTATCGGGATGAAAAGCAGTACAAAATCGGGGCTTTCCATTTGGTACAAATCATGGTAATTTTTCTCACTCAGCTGATCCACGTGGCGTCTGATGGATATCACATGCTCTTTCAGGAATTGTGTTTTTTCAGCGTCTTCTTCAGCATTTACATAACGTTCATAAGCTGTGAGGGTAACTTTAGAATCGACAATCATTTTCTTGCCATCAGGAAGATTGATTACTACATCGGGAAATACACGATTTCCATCTTCGGTTGTAAAACTTTGCTGGACTTCATATTCACGTCCTTTTTCCAGGCCTGATTTTTCAAGTACCCGCTCCAGGATCAGCTCACCCCAATTGCCCTGCATTTTGCTGTCGCCCTTTAAGGCTTTAGTAAGGTTGAGCGTTTCTTTACTCATCTGCTCATTCATTTCACGCAGACCTAAAATCTGTTGGCGTAAGGCGGCATGGTAATCAATGCTTTCCTTGTGGGTGTCTTCTACTTTCTTTTCAAACAATTGAATTTTATCCTGTAGCGGTGTTAGGATGTTTTTAAGGTTTTCCTTGTTTTGCTCAGTAAATTTGTTTGTTTTCTCTTCGAGGATTTTGTTGGCCAAATTTTCAAATTCTTTGGTAAACTTCTCCTGAAGCTGTTCAACTTCCTGTTTTTGTTCTTTATTGCGTTCCCAAAGATTTTCAAAATCGACTTCCTTTTTGGTCAGCTGAATGGCCAATGATTCTTTTTCAGCACGAATGTTCTCTCGCTCTCTTGCGGTTTGGTCCAGCTGATTTTTGAATTGTTCAATTTGCTGTAATAAGCCATTGATTTTTTCTTCAAGCGAAGCTCTTTCGGATTTTGAATTTGCAGAAAATACCATTTTTCCAATATAAATACCAATAGATAATCCGGCAATAAGGGAAATGATAATAAATAAGCTGTTGGTCATGGATTTTTTTTTGAACGCTAAAGATACATTGTTTTAGAGAATTTTTAAAGTTTGCAAAATAGTTTTAATTTGGCATCG
>CAMFLD010000166.1 GCA_945957245.1 uncultured Flavobacterium sp.
TACTAACCGTAAGTGACACCGGTGTTGGTATTTCGAAGGAAAAAATCAATAGCATTTTTGATTCCTTTTCACAGGAAGGTATAAATAACAAGAGAAAATTTGGTGGATTAGGATTGGGACTTTACATTGTTAAACACTTGGTAAACCTACACAAAGGAAAAATAAATGTCGACAGCACTACAAACTTGGGTACAGTCTGTACAATTTATTTACCTTATGAAGAGGTCGAATCCCAAAAAGCAATTGAAATTCCATCTTCAACGCCTGACTATGATTTAAATGGTAAAAGTATCTTGGTCGTAGAGGACAATGCTATGAATCAGATGGTAATTAAGATGATTACTAAAAAATGGCTCAATACTACAGTAGATTTTGCCAATAACGGACAGGAAGGTGTTGAAAAACTTATTGAAAATCATTACGATATCATTCTTATGGACTTACAGATGCCGGTTATGGATGGATACGAAGCCACTATTGCCATTAGAAATGGAGAAGCCGGAGAAAACAAAAAAGGGATTCCAATTATAGCATTAACCGCAGATGTCATGGAAACTACTAAAGAAAGAGTAATTGAAATAGGAATGAATAAATACCTTTCCAAACCTGTTGACAAAGACACTCTTTTCGAAATAATCAAAATGTTGGTCAATTAAAAACATAAAATCAAATTTGTAACTCTTGATGATAACTTAGATTTCGTTTATCTTCAAAAAGTGATTGCTTTATATTCTATTTTTCAATTTAAGCCTGAACTTGATTTTATGCGTTCAAATATTTAAGTAATATTATTCTTAAAAAACACCATTTTTGCATTATTCTGGTACCGTTCGTCTATTTAATAGTACTCTACATCGATTCTGCTAACATTACTTACCGCCAAAAAAAGAACAACGTATCTGCATGCTTAATTTAGCCTTAGCAAAAACAAGCAAAGCCCCTAAATAGCAATTGGATAGGCATTTCCCCCAATGCCTATTCTTTGGGGGGTTAAATTGGGTAAGCCTGCGCATCGTCATAATTTAAAAGGAAGTATAAGGATAAGGTTTTTAGTGTTTGGGTAGTTTCAACAATAATGACTTCCGGAAAATGATAAAAGCGATGTGTGTGGCTCAACCAATAAATAAAATCATGTACGGAGTGCATTATTTTAAGACGTTCTGTTACCAACTTTAAAATTAGAAATTATGGATTTTAGATCAAAAATCATGAACTTTTTATGGGCATCCTCTTTTTGGACGGAGAAAATTGATCGCGAAATATGGATTGAAAATCTTTTGATAGATCAATTTGACCTATAAACCAAGAAATTGAATTATAAATTTTGAATTTTGAATTAAACAAGCTTTGTTTATCTTTTGCCAAGGTTTGGAAAACGAATCAAAAATGCATTTAAAATTTAGGATTTAGAAACCAAAATAGCATTTTTATAATTACTTTTGCCACGTAAAACTTAAACGGATTATGGTAAAAGATTTATTCGAAAGAATACAAAACAATAAAGGTCCATTAGGAAAATGGGCTTCTCAGGCAGAAGGATATTATGTATTCCCAAAATTGGAAGGCGAATTGGGACCAAGAATGCAATTTCACGGAAAAGAAATTCTTAACTGGTCTATTAACGATTATCTTGGCCTTGCCAACCACCCTGAAGTACGTCAGGCAGATATTGATGCGGCAATACAATATGGTGCCGCTTACCCAATGGGCGCACGTATGATGTCGGGACACACTAATGTTCACGAACAGTTAGAAAAAGAATTGGCTGCTTTCGTGATGAAAGAATCAGCGTATTTACTGAATTTTGGATATCAGGGAATGGTGTCAGCTATTGATGCTCTGGTAACTAAAAATGATATTATCGTTTATGATGTGGATGCTCATGCCTGTATTATTGACGGAGTAAGGCTTCACATGGGAAAACGTTTCACTTACAAACATAACGATTTGGAAAGCATGGAGAAAAATCTTCAGCGTGCTACCAAAATGGCTCAGGAAACCGGAGGCGGAATCCTTTTTATCACCGAAGGTGTATTTGGGATGCGTGGCCAGCAGGGAAAACTGAAAGAAATTGTTGCCATGAAACAGAAGTACAATTTCCGACTTTTGGTTGATGATGCACACGGTTTTGGTACGCTTGGAAAAACGGGTGCCGGAGCAGGAGAAGAACAGGGATGTCAGGACGGTATTGATGTTTACTTTTCAACATTTGCCAAATCGATGGCCAGCATTGGTGCTTTCCTTGCCGGAGACAAAGATGTTATCGATTATCTGAAATACAATTTGCGTTCCCAAATGTTTGCCAAAGCATTGCCAATGATACAAACGGTAGGAGCTTTGAAAAGATTACAGCTGCTAAGAGACAATCCAAGTCTTAAAGCAAAATTATGGGAAAACGTCAATGCATTACAAAACGGCTTAAAAGCTCACGGATTTAATATTGGCGATACAAATACCTGCGTAACTCCGGTTTACCTTGAAGGTTCTATTCCGGAAGCTATGGTTATGGTAAATGATTTAAGAGAAAATTACCATATTTTCCTTTCTATTGTGGTGTATCCGGTAATCCCTAAAGGAATTATCCTTTTGAGAATGATTCCAACAGCTTCACATACCCTACAGGATATTGAAGAAACGCTTACCGCGTTTGATGCAATCAGGGAAAAACTAACTAATGGAACTTATGCCAAATTAGCAGCCGCTAATGTTGAAGATATGGCATAAATAAAATATTCAGAACTAAAAAAGCCGACTCATTTTTCAGTCGGCTTTTTTAGTTTTACATTGTAGAGACCTCCTCATTATGCATCTCCAGATAAACAGCCTGAGAAATTTCGGCTATTAGCTGAGAAAGTTTTTGATTATCCTTCCCTTTCGTCATTATTGTCAGCATGTACGGATTTCCTTTTAGATAAACAATTCCTGATTCATGCAATTGCTTTGAGTTGGGATCACCGGACTCTCCAAATTTATGAGCTACAACAGTACCAGGAGGCAGCCCTTTAAGAATGCCATCTTTGAATTGGCAATGCGTTAAAAGCTCAGCTGCATATTCAGAATCATCTATACTAATGTAGGCTGCATTATAAATTGCTCTCATAAAAAAGGAGTATTCCCGAACAGAAAGCAAGTATTGAGGATCATTAAAGCCAGGTGCTTTGAATCCCATATCTTCAAAAAGCTTCGAAAAAATTGTGGCGTCCATATTTTTCTCCAATAAAATGGTGGCATCATTATCGGAATATTTAATCATATAATCCAGTAATTCCCTGACTGTATAAGAATGTCCCAGTTCTATTTTTTTATCTGTGTAAGCAACATTCAAATTGACCTGATACTTTTGGTTGTAAACTATCGTTTTATTGAGAAAGCCCGGATGAAGTTCATTCATTTTCAAAATCGTGATGAGCACAGGTACTTTGAATAATGAACCCGGCTGATAGGTATCGTCTTCATTGAGTCCTGTCCAGTCTCCATCTTCGTAACGCTTTAAAAAGAAAGATGCATTAGTTACATCCTCAGTAGCTTTGTAACGATTAATGATTTCAGAAACTCTTTGTTTTAATCCAGACAATTCATCGGATTCACATTCTTTATCAACAAACATAAGCGGTTTGATGTATTTAAGTCCACTAAGACGTGTTACATCCATTTTACACATTCCGGGAGCACTGGCATCGACCTGTGATTGCTCTTTTTTTGTAAAAAAAGAACCTGTAAAGGCATACGTTCCGGCAGCTACTACTCCTCCTGTTAACAGCAAATGAAAGAAGTTGAATTTTCGGTTATTGAAAAAATTCATAATTTGGGTTTTGATTAATAGATTAGCAAAAATAAGAGTTATTTGTTATGATATCATTAAAAAAAGATACATTTTATTCCTTTAATTTTTCATAGTTCATAAAATACTGATTGTTAAATTCTTTTAATAATAAAACAACCTAAAATATCATTCGCCCTACTTTTTGATGAAAATTATATCCAACAATGACTTTAATTTGACACTTTTATTATGCTTTACTTCTAAAAAATATATTTCCTTATTTGTTTTAACAAAAGGATGCAACATTACCATGAATAATTTTCATTTAAAAATGAATTGAAATTTATTTTAAAAAATATACACAAAAAAGCCCGCAAATTGCGGGCTTAGGTTTATAAATTTTCATTATCATTTTTTTATAAACTTCTTGCTTATAATTTTTGATTTATTTTCAAATGAAATAAAGTAAACTCCATTTTCTAAGTTCGAAACATCGAATGAAATTGAACTTGAGTCTACAATAACAGGATTTAAGTGTATCTCTTTTCCAACAATATCAAAAATTCTGATATTAGTATCCTGAAAATCATTTTCATAATAAATATTTATAATTGAAGATGTAGGGTTTGGATAGATTGAGATTTCAGAATTTGTATCTATACCATTTTTCGAATTAGCCCTACTTCTAGGTGATGTAACCGAAACAGTATTACTATATGTTTCGTAATTTCTGATTGAACCTGTAGGTAAAGAAAAATATTCAAATCTCACTACTCTTCTATAATTGATTGTAGTCCCAAGATTAGTAAAAGCAGGAGGCTGATAATCTTTAGCATTAGCATTCAATATATTAACCCAAGAGGAAGAATTAATTTGTTGTTGCCACTGATAAGTAATTGTTAGTCCTCCTGAAATTGGACTACCTCCATCAGCGAAACTAAACTGCGGAGTTGATCCAACAATTATTTCGGGTAATGATATACCTGCTGAAACTGATGCTGTCAATAATTGATTGCAACAAATTGTATTTGAAGCTGAAGTCTTTCTGAAAATAATTCTCAATTCATTACTACACAAACTAATATTTTGATATTTAGCTATCCTTCTGAAATAATAGTCAGAGTTATAATTATCAGGAATAAAGTTTGTTATTCCTCCAGTAGTACCACTTGGTACATCAATCCATTTTTGAAATCCATTAGTATATTGCCACTGATAACTAATTTCATTACTATTCGCATAACTATCTCCTCTGACGGGAACATGATTAGGATCAGTTAACACATTCAAATTTACTTGTGCGCCTAATCCATTTAAATCTAAAGAACTTAACACACTTATTTCATAACTTCCGTTTTCCATAAGTGCTGCATTTGTATATATAAAATTAGACGATATAGGATTTTGAACTACTGTAATATTGGCGGCATTAGAATAGGCTCCCCCGGCACATCTCTTAAAATAACAGGAATCAAACAGATAATCAGACTGGAAAGAAGTAGATTGATTTCCAGTCGCATAATTATAAGATAAATACGGACTACCATTCTTACTCCAAAATACGCCCTGACCAGGTGCTAAGTTAAGCGCTGAGCCTGTTATTAATGCCGGCCTATCTCCTTTTCTAATTGTCTGATTACAACAAACCGTATTGGTTCCGCTATAAATAGGAACTGGGGTTGTAGATGTTCTCGAACCTCCTGTAATCAATATATTTGAAGAAGAATCGCTAACATTGTTGTTATTGATATATTTAGCATAAAGTACACCTCCGGATGCAAAAAACGCAGATTTTGACAATGTTACAGTCAGATTTGGAATATTAGATGTGTAAGTGGTCTGGGTTACAAAAGGAGGGTAAGTTACAATGAAAGTAACTGCGGCAAAGCCAACCTGTACTTCACTTTCAGTTGATGAAGCTTTGTAATAAAGATAAAGGTTTCCAAATGTATTTGTAGAGGCTCCGTTAAAGGTTTTTAGTTTTACATCCAGCGTAGCATTAATACTTGCATTACTGTCAAAATTTATGGTGTTATTAGTAATTAAAACACCATTGACTTTGAGATTTTCGGTAGTAACGGTAACATCTCCAGCATAAGTAACGCAGGAAATTGAAAGCATAAACAAAAAAAGTAGTTTTTTCTTTAAATTCATAATTGATAGATTTGAGTTGTTATTATTTCATAAATAAAATCTGATACAACATTACTCTAAATATTTATATATAAAAAATGAATTAAAAATTTTAACAAAAAAATATACACAAAAAAGCCCGCAAATTGCGGGCTTTTAAATTCTATACAAAAGCTATTTTATAACTTTTATTTTAGATTCATCAATGTGGAATGCTTTGACTACTGCATTGTAATCATTCAAATCAACCGATGCCATTTTATTAGAAGCATAACCGGGAATGATTACCAGTCTGAAAGTCTGGTTTGTCAAATAATTTGGTGTTAATGTTAAGTCATAGTTACCTCCTGCATAAATAGTAAAATCTTGTTTACTAAAATCAAAATCATAGTCTAATTCTCCAAAGTTTGTATAAACTGTTCTTGGTATTGGTTGCCAAATAGGAGTACTTGAATTAATTGTTCCTGATAATCTGAACATAATTATTACATCAGAAGGATAAATTTGTGGATTTAATGTCTCATAATAAGAGAAACTATTATTTCCATCTGCTGCAAAATTGATATTTCTCACTTCGTAAACCTCACTTATTGTGTCATTATCGACAACATTATTGTTACTATTG
>CAMFLD010000167.1 GCA_945957245.1 uncultured Flavobacterium sp.
TCGTCGGCAGCGTCAGATGTGTATAAGAGACAGATGTATATAATGTTGGTAATTTTTTCAAGATTCCTTTTTTATCCAATCTTTCAAAGTGAGCATATAAAGAATCATTTCTTTCTAAACCAGAAAGCGACATGGCAATTTCATATTGCGCTTCAGGGTATTGCGGGTCTAATTCATCTACCTTTCTATATTCTTTTAAAGCTTCTTCATATTTCTTTTCATCGTGTAATGATGAACCTTTTTTAATAAATTCCGAAGCATCATATACAATTGTATAATCAACTTGGGCAAATGACGTAACGGATACTAATAATAGGAGGGAGATAATTAAACGTTTCATTTGTTTTTTATGGTTGTTAATGCTCAAATATATAATAAATTGCAATCGTTGACACAAAAAGTATGCCTATTTATGAATTTTTTTGGATTCAGGATGTTTAATAAATATGAGGTATTTAGAATAATAATAATTCAATTTTAAATTTTTTACAGTAAGAATTTAGGTTCTGAAAAATAATCAAAATAATCTTATTAATCATTTTCAAGTAAAAAAAATCAATTTCTACTACTTTTTTGTTTTTCGTAAGAATTAATTTCTAAATTTACCCGATGCAATGACAGAGCTTTGATGCTAATTGTTTTATTAAAAGTTATATAAGCCTAAACGAGATGGTTCAATTAAAAAATTATTATTTATTAGTATTACTGCTATTTGCAGCTTCCGTTTATTCTCAAAGTTCTTGTCCTAATTCAGATTTTGAATCCGGAACGCTCAGTGGATGGCAGGGTCAGACAGGCTCGTGCTGCCCTATTTCTACAACTCCTTCAGGAATAGTTCAGGGAAGACATACGATTATGTCGGGAACGGGAACAGACCCCAATACCTGTAATATAGTGCATGTAGTCTCTCCGGGAGGTCTTTATTCAGCAAGAGTAGGAAATGAGCAGGTAGGGGCTGAGGCTGAAACACTTTCGTACAGGCTTACTGTAACCCCATCCTCATCGCTTTTTATTTATAAATATGCTGTAGTCCTTCAGGATCCGGGACATGACCCTGCAGAACAGCCACGTTTTCAGGTAAGGGTTTTGGATTCGGCCGGGCAATTAATAGACCCAACCTGTGGCCAATACACGGTTGTTGCGGCTGTCGGTTTAGCCGGATTTCAAACCTGTCCAAACCCCGACGGGGATGTACGTTACAGAGATTGGACTACTGTGGGGCTTAATCTGAGTTCTTACATGGGGCAAACCATTACGATTGAATTCGAAACAGGAGACTGTTCTCAGGGTGGGCATTTTGGATATGCTTATGTAGATGCTTATTGTTCTCCATTGCAGATTGGTGCGACATACTGTTCGGGTTCATTTGCTGCGCAACTTACGGCGCCAATAGGTTTCAGCTATTTGTGGAATACAGGAGCCACAACCCAATCAATAGTGGTAACCAATCCAACTGCCGGACTCAATTATTCCTGTACTCTTACTTCTGTAACCGGATGTACGGTGGTTATTTCAACAAACCTTCAGCTTGAAGATCCTACAGCTGATTTTACCATGACCAATACTTGTTATAATAATGCCATTTTTCAGGATACTACTGTTTTGACTAATCCGACCTTATTAGATAGTTATCTATGGGATTTTGGTGATGGGACAACTTCCAATGTTCAAAATCCAACCCATGCTTTTCCGGGAACGGGAACTTATACTGTAAAGTTTACTACTTTTAATGCTTTTGGTTGTACCACAACCGCAACCAAAACAATAACAGTTTATAATCCTCCAACAGCTCAGATTACCTATGGTCAGACTAATTTTTGTACTTCCGACACAGCGCTTAAAACAATCCAGTTGACAGGAACTGACCAATATATGGGTGGAACTTACAGTGTTGATGCAGCAGGTCTTAGTTTTAATCCTGCAACAGCAGAGTTTACACCGAGTACGAGTACACCGGGAACTTATGTTATTACTTATACAATTCCAACAACCAATAATTGTACAGTACCTCCGGTTACTACAACTATTACCATTTACAGAGCGCCTCAGGCAGCTATTGCTTATTCTGCTCCGTCCTATTGCAATCTGATTACTTTTCCGCAATCGGTATCCCTGACAGGTGTAGGGATTATAACGGGAGGAACTTATACTGCTTCCCCCGCAGGATTGGCCATAGACCCTGTTAATGGTTATATATCGCCTAATTTGAGTCAAGGTGGAAATTACACAGTAACATATACGATTCCTTCGAGTGGCGGTGTATGTAGTTCAATAGCAGTGACTACGAATGTAACTATCATAGCCGCACCAACAGCAGTAATAAATTATGCAACTCCATTCTGTGATTCACTTACTGCCCCACAACAAGTTACATTAACCGGTACCGGAATTTTTGGTGTTGGAACTTATAGTTCCTCTCCGGCGGGATTACAGCTCAATTCGACTAATGGTGAAATTATTCCTTCCCTTTCAACTCCGGGAGGATATACAGTTCAATATTATCTTCCGGCAGCAGGTGGTTGCGGGGCTGTCACTGTAAATACAAATGTTTCTATAACGCCAATGCCAACAGCAGCTATTAGTTATGCAGACCCTTTCTGTAAATCGATAACAACTCCGGTACCTGTTACACTTACAGGAACAGGTGCTTATCTTGGAGGCACTTTTACGGCACCTAATGGAGTTACCATCAATAGTTCAACAGGTGGAATTACACCAAGCAGCAGCGATGCCGGAACCCATCAAATTGTTTACCATATTCCGGCTACATTAGGTTGTTCACCATCTCCGGTTGATACTCCGGTTACTATTCTGCCATTACCCGAGCCGGTATTGTCCAATTTTACAATTTGTGAAGATCCGAGGGGACATGTCTTCAGGCCGGCTTTACTGGATACTGGTTTATCGGATTTACAATATAGCTGTCAGTGGTTTTTTAACGGCGCTGTAATTCCAAATGAAACAACCAATCAATATACTGCTGCTGCTCCCGGAACCTACTCTGTATTGGTAACTAATTTGTCTACCGGTTGCGTTTCACCTATGACTAATACTACAGTCAGTACAGCAGTAACGGTTGAGGATTTTATTGCTTATGTAACCAGCACCTTTACTGATCAAAATACTGTGACTGTATTAGTGGATGGAGGAACCGGACCCTATCTCTTTAGTATTGATGGTTCGCCGCTTCAAAGCTCTAATGTGTTTACCCATTTGACTCCCGGCATTCATAATGTACATGTTACTGATGTAAATTACTGTACTGATGTTACTAAAAGAGTCATGGTCTTAGGTTATCCGGAGTATTTTACGCCAAATGGTGACGGGAATAATGATTATTGGAATATCTATTATTTTGACGCTCAACCTAATGCCAGAATCTATATTTACGATCGTTATGGTAAATTGCTGAAATTATTATCTCCGCAAAGCCCGGGCTGGGACGGAACTTATAATGGAAAAATGATGCCTTCAACCGATTATTGGTTCCTTGTGGAATTCAAGGATTATGATGAAACGGGACAAATGGTTTGGCAGACCTTTAAGTCACACTTTTCTATGGTACGGTAATAAAATCCCGAATGGTTTTCCATTCCGATAATTTCTGTTCGAAGCTTTTACCTGCATTCGCCGGACTTGTAGATGGTAAGGTAATGTAAAAGTAATCTTTGTCGGTTTTTATGTATTTCTTAAAATAAGTGGCGGCCTTTTGACCGTTGAATCCGATAATCTTTATTTTAGGATGTTGGGATAAGAATAGGTTGAAATCATTAGGAACCTCTTTTACAATGGCACTATCAAGGCTGCCTTCTCGTTCACAAGCCTGCAATACATCCCAAACAGCGATTTTGTTTTGAAGCAGCATTTCTTTTTTAGAATCATAATTCAAAGGTAGTTCTACTTCAAAAATAGCCGATAATAATTTCCAAAAATGGTTCCTTGGATGACCATAATATTGATTTATGGCTAATGACTTTACACCAGGCATAGTGCCTAAAAGCAATATTTGAGCATCTGGATTGGATAGTGATGGAAATGATTGAATCTTCATCAGGAATACTATTTTATTTAATTTCAAAAATACTTATTTTCAAGATTATATTCGGATAACTGTAAAGTCAGTAATTTTATAAATAGTAGCAAATTTTGTGTAACAGACTTTATCTCTTTTTAGAAGAACTTTGAAAGAAGAAATTAAAATCATGTTCAAAATGAAACTCAATAAACCACTTAGGATTATAATAGCTGATGATGATGAAGACGACAGAGAACTCCTTAAATTTTTATTCAATCAGAATGAAAAGTTTGATTTGGTAGGGTGCTTTGATTCGCCCGTGGAAACGATAAAGGAAATTATGATTAATAAAAATGTTCCTGACGTGCTCTTGATAGATATGTATATGCCGTTGCTTACAGGAACTGAAGTTGTGAAGAAGCTTATTGACAGTAATGTGGGATTGGATATGCACAAGTTTGTCATTTCTACGCAAATCAATGCCACAGAGCAGAACAAGTATCTGGATAATCCAAAAGTTCAGTTTTTAAAGAAACCTTCAACACTGGCAGAAATAAATGATCTTCCCGGAATCATTTTGGAACATCTCGATTTTCATAATCATTTGAAAGTTTGAATTCAGGGTTTTCGTGTAGAATTTATTCTACACAAAGAATTATATAGTACTACGATATTTTTTGAGTAGAAATGTTAAATTTGCCCTGTAATACTGTGCCTTTCTTGCTAAAAAAAAGGCACAAATTAGGGAATGTGTTTTTAAAAGACTCTTTTAAAAATCACTAATGCAATTAAAAGAAATTACCCCAAATCTCTTTTAACATTATAATGCAAGATGTTAGTTCTGTTAATTCAAGAAGTGAAGGTTTTGACTATAAGCTTTTTATGCTTTTAGGAATCTGTTTTAAATGAGTCGGTTTAATTTTGTTTAACCTGAGCTTCTATCAATTCTGGGGGAATATTTATGAAGATTGGATGTAGTATTTATACTAATTCATTATTCAATTTAATATTATGTTTCGTTGGAAAAGAAAGCGGCATCAAATTTCTTTTATTTGAAACAATTAAAATTTGAGCAAAGAAAAGTAGTTCACTACACTTTGTTGATTGCCATAATACTGCTGCAGATCATTGCCATTGTAACCTGGTATAATGAAGCCAAGCTTTCGGAATCGATGAATTATTTGGTTTCTGCCGGGAAAGTGAACCGTATAAATAATTCAATGGTTGATGCACAGAAACAATTTAGTGGCTACATCACTAACAAGGATGGTAAATCATTGCAGGATTACTCAAAAAGCATTGATGATATTAGCAGCCTGATGGATAGCCTTCCTGCTTCTGATAATAGCAAAAGCAATAAAGATGCTCTAATCCAAAAGAAAAAAAAGATACAGGCCGAAATTAAGACTGTAAAAGCATCAATAGATTCCTTAATCGATGCTCAGATTAACTCTTCAACTGATTTTTCGAAAGAATTTAAATTTAAGGAATTTGGCACCAAAAAATTTCTTGATGATGTTAAAACCGATTCCTATGTAAAGGTGGACAGCGCCACCCGTAAAGGCCTTTTTTCACGTCTGGGTGATGCTTTGGCCAACAGGACTAATGTGCAAAAAGAATATGTAAACACGGTGGTGACGATGCAGTATAAGGATAAGAAGATGACTGGGGACATAGAGCAGCAATTAGGAAATGCTATAGCAATAGCGAATAATTATTATGCTAATGAATTTACAACCCTTAAAAAATCATTCTCGAGTCTGCGGGGCAACGATTTTAAGCTGATGCAACTTAATAACCAATTATTAGCATTAACGCAAAATGTTACATCAGATTATGGTGGGCATGATTTGAATCCTTCAGCACAGCAAAAAATGGAAGATCAATATCAGGTGAACAAAACAGTCCGAAGTTATAGTGTTGTTTTGTTAATATTGTTAATGTTGGTGGTTTCGGTAATTCTGTTCAATTTCACCCGTATGGCTTTTGAATATGAAAAGCGATTGACAACGGCGCAGGAAAAAATCCGTCAAAGCCTTAATTTTAAAAACCGTATTACCGGAATGATCAGCCACGAAATACGCTCGCCTTTGAGTATTATTTCCCTTTACAGCAAAAAAGCTACCGCATCGGTTAAGGAACCTGAACTTAAAGAGACATTCAGATCAATAGAGTTTACGACAAATTCATTGCTTTTATTGTCCAACCAGATTTTGGAATATTCAAAAGAAGAAAACCACGAGTTTACCCTGAAACCACGAAATATAAATCTGAAAGAGGAAATCAGTCAGATTGTGACATCCATGAAATCTTTGGTTGAAACAAAAGGCAATATATTAGAGGCAACGTCAAACCTTAAAGATACCGATACCGCTTATACTGATGTGGCCAAGATGCATCAGTTATTCTATAATCTTATAGGAAATGCCAATAAGTTTACCGAAAAAGGAACGATTAAAGTCGATATGAATTTAGAGCATTTA
>CAMFLD010000168.1 GCA_945957245.1 uncultured Flavobacterium sp.
GGGAAAGCGCCTAAGGGAGTATTTCGTTTTAAACGTCCTGATGAGCTGGCGGCCGAAACCATTCAGTTTATGATGAATGAGCTTCCGGATTTTGACAAAACAAGGATTGACGATGTTATGGTAGGTAATGCCATGCCCGAAGCAGAACAGGGACTGAATGTGGCCCGTTTGATTTCCTTAATGGGATTGAAAGTTACAGACGTTCCGGGGGTTACCGTAAACCGTTATTGTGCCTCAGGATTGGAAACCATTGCCATGGCCACTTCCAAAATACAAAGCGGTATGGCGGACTGCATCATTGCAGGCGGTGCGGAGAGCATGAGCTTTATCCCGATGGGGGGTTACAAGCCTACTCCGGATTATGCTATTGCCAAAGAAGGACATGAAGATTACTACTGGGGAATGGGACTCACTGCAGAAGCGGTAGCTAAACAGTTCAACGTTTCCCGTGAAGATCAGGACGAATTTGCATTGAATTCGCACCTTAAAGCCATCAAAGCTCAGGCGGAAGGGAAATTTGATAAACAGATTGTCCCGATTACGATTGAGCAGACTTTTGTCAATGAAAATGGAAAAAAAGAAACAAAATCCTATACGGTAACTAAAGATGAGGGGCCAAGAGCGGATACTAACGCTGCGGCTTTAGCCAAACTAAAACCGGTATTTGCAGCCGATGGAAGTGTTACCGCCGGAAACTCTTCACAGATGAGTGACGGAGCTGCTTTTGTGATGATTATGAGCGAAGCTATGGTAAAAGAACTGAACCTCACTCCTATCGCCCGAATGGTGAGCTATGCTGCTGCGGGTGTGGAACCAAGGATTATGGGTATAGGTCCTATTAAAGCCATTCCAAAAGCATTGGCGCAGGCCAATATGAAACTGAATGATATCAACCTGATTGAACTGAATGAAGCTTTTGCTTCGCAGGCTTTAGCTGTAACCAGAGAACTGGGCATTAACCCAGACATTGTGAACGTCAACGGTGGTGCGATTGCTTTAGGGCATCCGCTGGGCTGTACCGGTGCCAAATTATCGGTTCAGTTGTTTGACGAAATGAAACGCCGTGGCGATAAATACGGTATCGTTTCGATGTGCGTCGGAACCGGACAGGGAGCGGCTGGGGTTTTTGAATTAATCTAGAAGCTGGAGGCAAGAAGCAAGAGGCAAGATGATGAAGCATAATTTTAAGAACTTAAAGATTTGGATTTTGTCAATGGAAATTGCTTCGGATATACATAATACCTGCCTTGAGTTCCCTAAACAGGAAATTTATGGATTAGTCAGTCAAATGAATCGGGCTGCCGTTTCAATAGCTTCAAACATTGCAGAAGGATCTAACAGAGGAAATACTCATTTTATTCATTTTTTGAATATCAGTCTCGGTTCTTCTTTTGAATTACAAACACAACTATTAATAGCATTATAAAATAATTATTTAACCACCGAAAAAGCAGAAATACTGGAAAATAAGCTAGCAGAACTTCAGAAAATGTTAAATGGTTTCATCCAAAAATTGGAAAACCAAAAAAACTAAAGTCTTGCTTCTTGTCTCCTGCTTCTAGCTTCTAAAAAAATAAAACAATGGAAAATATCACCAGAGGAGGTCAGTTCCTCGTAAAAGAAACAAAATGTGAAGACATCTTTACTCCTGAGGACTTCAGTGAGGAACAAATCATGATGCGTGATTCTGTTAAGGAATTTGTGGATAAAGAAATCTGGCCTAATAAAGTTCGTTTTGAGGCAAAAGATTATGCCTTTACGGAAGAATGTATGAAGAAGGCTGGTGAAATGGGATTCTTAAGTGTTGCTGTACCGGAGGCTTATGGCGGAATGGGAATGGGATTTGTAGATACGTGTTTGGTATGCGACTATATTTCGGGGGCAACAGGTTCGTTTTCAACGGCTTTTGGAGCGCATACGGGAATTGGAACTATGCCAATCACGCTTTACGGAACGGAAGAACAAAAACAGAAATATGTTCCGAAATTAGCTTCAGGAGAATGGTTTGGTGCTTACTGCCTTACTGAGCCGGGAGCAGGTTCTGATGCTAATTCAGGAAAAACGAAAGCGGTTTTGTCTCCTGATGGTAAATATTACAGCATTACAGGAGGGAAAATGTGGATATCCAATGCCGGTTTCTGCTCTTTGTTTATTGTTTTTGCCCGTATTGAAGATGATAAAAACATTACCGGATTCATCGTTGAAAATGATCCTTCCAACGGAATTACTATGAACGAAGAGGAACATAAACTGGGAATCCGTGCCTCGTCTACCCGTCAGGTTTTTTTTAATGAAACAAAAGTTCCGGTGGAGAACATGCTGGCAGGTCGTGGCGAAGGATTTAAAATTGCCATGAATGCACTGAATGTTGGACGTATTAAATTGGCTGCAGCCTGTCTGGATGCGCAACGCCGTGTAACTTCAAATGCGGTGCATTATGCTAATGAAAGAATCCAGTTTAATGTGCCGATTTCATCTTTCGGAGCGATTCGTTACAAACTGGCGGAAATGGCTACTTCTGCTTATGCCGGAGAAAGTGCTACGTACCGTGCGGCCAAAGATATTGAAACCCGAATCAAACTACGTGAAGCGGATGGAGCAACACATCAGGAAGCGGAGCTAAAAGGTGTAGAAGAATTTGCTATTGAGTGTTCCATCTTAAAAGTAGCAGTTTCAGAAGATGTTCAAAACTGCGCTGATGAAGGGATTCAGATTTATGGCGGAATGGGATTCTCTGAAGATACGCCTATGGAAAGTGCCTGGCGTGATGCCCGAATTGCCCGGATTTATGAAGGTACCAATGAAATCAACCGTATGCTGTCTGTGGGAATGCTGATCAAAAAAGCTATGAAAGGTCATGTTGATTTATTAGGACCGGCTCAAAAAGTACAGGAAGAACTAATGGGTATTCCTTCTTTTGATACTCCGGATTACAGCGAGTTGTTTTCGGAAGAAAAAGAACTGATTGGCAAACTTAAAAAAGCATTCCTGATGGTTGCCGGTGGTGCAGTTCAAAAATACGGCACAGATTTAGAAGGACAACAGCAACTACTGACAGCTGCTGCTGATATGCTTATTGAAATTTATATTGCAGAAAGTACTATTCTCCGCACTGAAAAGCTGGCCAAGAAACAAGGGGAAGCGAATGTAAAAGAACAAATTGCTATGGCTAAACTTTACCTATACAAAGCCGTTGATATCATCACGCTGAAAGGAAAAGAAAGTATCATTTCGTTTGCCGAAGGCGATGAACAACGTATGATGCTTATGGGCTTACGACGATTTACAAAATATACTAACATGCCTAATATTGTTGGATTAAGAGAAACCATCACCGCTAAGTTAGTGGCGGAAAATGGCTATTGTTTTTAGTTAGAATTTAATTGTTAGTTTAAGAAAAGCTGCTCTGGGAAGGGTGGCTTTTTTATTCTTTAACTATTTTAAAATGTTGTAGTTTATGATTAGTTTCAGCAGTAACTAAATATACCCCTGATGCTTGACTACTTAAATCGATTGTTTGCTGTGTTAATTCCTGATATTGTTTATTGTAAACAACATTTCCAAGGATATCATAAATTGTAATTTTAACATTGGTCAGGTTATCGTTTGCTAAAGCATCAATATGTAGCAATCCATTGCAGGGATTAGGATAAGCTATTATATCATCTGCTAACTGATTTTGATTAACTCCCAACACACCACCTGCAAACTGATATAAATAAGCAAATGCCTGATAGTATTGGTTGGCAATATTCAAATCATGGACAATCAGGGTATTTTCATCATTTTTGGTTTCTGCCGCTGAACTCCAGTTGTGTGAACCCAATAAAACCTGAGGATCTGAAGCACTATTGTAATTATCCACCACCATGAATTTATGGTGCAAAATACCACTTCCTGAATAAACAACCGCATGGTTGGCTGCAAGGCCTGACTGAAGTGTGGCAATTTGATTTCCAGTTGGATTTTGACTGTCAATCACAATATTGGTATTGGTAACACCACCATTGTATTTCGAAATAATGGTATTAGCAATATCTGTTCTGGTTTCTACCATAGTGGCAATATCAATATCCGTATTTGCCGAATTTATGGCAGCAATAATTTTTGAATTCGTACCGTCACTTGGGCTGAAGTAACTGTTAACGACTTTACCGCCTATGTTGTAAGTATGCGGTGTGTTATTCGTTTTATCCGGTCCGAATTTCGACAGCGCAGCATTTGGAGTCGCAGTAGTAGAACCCCACATTTCTTCAAACTCAATTTTATATCCTAATGCCAATGCCTGATCCTGTATCACAATAGCACTGTTACGATCCGGTCCGTCAATTTGGGAAACAGTCCAGTTTGTAGAACCTGTCCATACAATTGGTTTATTGGCATCACTTACTCCGGCATCAAAAATTACAAATTTGTTGTGCATAATCCCGTACGTACTACTGGTAGGACTGGCTAAAGTTGGAATAGAAGCATTGAGCAACGGCAACATAGCACTACTGGTGCTGCCATCATAAATTAGCCTAACCTGAACACCCCGGGCATAAGCGGCATTAATAGCACCCGCAATTCCGGTAGTGGCACTTGGGGAATAGGAATTATAAATTGCAATATCCATAGTAGTCGTACAGGCATTGATATAACTGATCAGCAGATTATCAAGCGTATTGCCAAGGTTTACCGCATTTTGGATTTGAGCATAACTGGTGTCAACCTGATGATTGAAGTAAACATTTATAGCCCCAGTCGACAATGATGTATTGGCTATATATGTTTTGTGTAAAGCTGTGTCAGCATTATTACCAAGGGTATATTGAAGTTCAATAATTTCAGATGGATAAAGATGTTCCAACGTACAAATCTTTACATTATTCTTTGTTTCAAATGCAAAATTAACCTGATGCTGGGTAGTCGCATCAACAGCATTCAGTACATTTGGAGTACCTTTGTCAGCATCAAACTGAATTTCAATTGCAGCATCTTTATAAACAAGGGTATAGTCTTCTTCCTTTGAAGATAATTGGCTAAAGCCAAGCATAGATTGCAATAATGCAACAGGCAAAACGAATGATATTCTATTCAAAAACATTGTGGGAATTTCTCCAAATGTATTAACATCGGGTTTAAAACCAATCAAAAGTGCCGTCCAGCAGTAATATTGTTAACAACTTTGGTCTTTTTCGGACTTAAATCAAGGTTTTTCAGACAAGTTTTTTTTGTGTGAAATGGATAACAATTTCATAACCAATAGGTCACAATTATTTAAAATATGCATCCTATTTTTACATTAAAAGGTTACGTCATGCAGATTAATTGGATCATCATCGGAATTGTAATTATACTGGGAATACTCCTTGTCATTTTCTTAATACGCCGCAACTTAAGAGATGAAAAAGATGTGGTTGAATATTTTGACGAGCAATCGGGCTACTTCCCTGAAGATGAAGAAGAAAATGAGTAGTCATTTTTGAATAGCATGACAGGAATTTCTATATTTGGCCTTACTCAAGAATCTAAATATGAAAAATACCAAAACACTTCTCCTGATAGCCCTACTTATTTTAATCGCTCCAATGGTATCAGCCCAAAAGATTAAGATTAAAGATAAAGTAGCATTTGTAGATGATAAGCCTTATTTAAAAGTCAGTGATTGTGGCCCTTATGAAGAAGACTGTTCCATTAGTAACCTCGAAGGAAAAGAAATTGTTTCTGTTGACAAACTTAAAGACCTTTCAAGAGGTTCCGGTACATTTTTCAGGGTAACATTTAAAGGGCTCAATACTACTATTGAAATTAGAAACACCATGCAGGGTCTGGTTGAATTACTCTTTAAAAACAATGTGGTAAAGTCTGATGGCACCCTTGATTCGGAAAATGTCAAACTCCTATCAAAAAGATACGGAAACAATATTTCGCTGAAAGATTCTGAAGAAGATTGAGAGCTTATCCTCTCTTCCCTATCTCAATAATTTCGAGATTCTGAATTTTATCTCCATCTATTTCAAAACGGAGCATTGTCCGCACCTGATGGAAACCATGAATTCCACAAGCTCCCGGATTCATGTGCAACAGCCCAAGCTTTTTGTCAAACTGCACTTTTAAAATGTGCGAATGCCCACAGATAAATAGTTTTGGAGGGTTGTTTTCAATTTCGGCACGGATGCTTTGATTATATTTTCCGGGATAACCGCCAATATGCGTAATCCAAACATCTACGCCTTCACACATAAACCTATTGTTCAGCGGAAATTCTAAACGGGCTTTATCATCATCAATATTGCCATAAACTGCCTTAAGAGGTTTAAGCTTTTTAATTGCATCGGTTACAGTCAGGTCGCCAATATCACCGGCATGCCACACTTCATCTGTCTGACGGACATATTTTAAAATAGTTTCATCAATATGGCTGTGGGTATCCGAAAGCAAAAGGATTTTTTTCATAAATAATAGGCTTAATGCAAAGTTACAAAGAAAGGAAGTTTTATAC
>CAMFLD010000169.1 GCA_945957245.1 uncultured Flavobacterium sp.
GTTGCAGGGTTAGTGTTTGGATTGTAAGTTCCTAGTTTTTCAAGGTATCTACCATCTCTTTTTGATCTAGCATCTGCTGCTACGATCCAGTAAAAAGGTTTTTGTTTTTTACCGTGTCTTTGTAATCTAATTTTTACTGACATAATCTTTTTGATTAATTTGAGGTACTCGACCTCGGTTATTTTTAAGGGTGCAAAGATAGCTTTTTTTTGAAAACAAACTAATCCGGGCAAAACTTTTTGATTATTTAAGTGTCTATTTCTTTTGACTTTAACATTATTTTTTCAAAAATAAATTGCCTTTTTGCATTAAAAAGTTATTTTTGTGAACAAATACAATGAAAATGAAAAAATTTTTGCCCCTATTTATAATTGCTATAACGCTGTCATCCTGCCAGGAAGACGTTAAATTCAACAATCCCGGGTTTCAGGGACTTAAGGATGATGTTTTCTGGAGAGCTAATGATGCCCGAGCTTATGTTTCAGGTACTGGCGAATTGAGGATAGAAGCCCTGACGGAATATGAAAAACTTACTTTAACTACTACAAGCACCAATGTTGGGACTTATATTTTAGGAACTGCAGGTGCCAGCAATGCAACTTATACTTCAAATTTTAATGGAGTTGACCTGTCTTACGGTACTATTGCAACTCCGGGGCCTGTTGGAGTTGTCGGTGTAAACAACAGTGGAACAGGATACGTTAGTGCTTCTTCAGTAGCAACTACAGGCGGTTCCGGAAGCGGATTGACAGTAAATATCATTGCCGATGCTTCAGGACATGTAACCAGTATTGTGCCTTCTTCAAGAGGGAATGGTTATGTGGCAGGCGATTTGGTAACAGTGGCGGGGGGTAATCTTAATTGCAATTTCAGAGTTGTCAATGTTCAAAACAGCAATGGAGAAATCAAGATTACAGAATATGATAACGTTAATTTTACCGTATCAGGGAAATTCAAATTCAATGCAGCTAATGCAAACAACAGCCCATTTGGAGGTCCAATCCTGAATTTCCAATATGGCGAGTTTTATAAGATTCCAATTTACCCATCAAATTAAGAAAATAATTTGATTTTAAGAATAACCTAAGCCATCCTTAAGATGGCTTTTTTGTTAATTATATCCTAAAGTCTGAATTTATGGAAGTTTGCATTTTATTTAAGTTACATTTGTACATAAACATTTAAAAATATGAATATCTTTGTTGGAAGCCTTCCGTTTAGTATAGACGAAGCAGATTTAAGAGTCTCTTTTGAGGCTTATGGAACAGTTAGCTCTGTTAAAATTATAACGGATAAGTTTACTGGAAGAAGTAAAGGATTTGGTTTTGTAGAGATGCCAAACGATACCGAAGCTCAAAAAGCTATTGAGGAACTGAATGGTGCTAGTGTAAGCGGTCGTACTATTGTGGTAAATAAATCAGAACCAAAACCGGAAGGTGAAAGAAGACCTTTTAACAATAACCGCTCCGGAGGTGGATTTAATCGTGGAGGCGGAGACAGAGGAAGACGATAATCACGCATTATAAATTATATATTAAACCACTTCTGTTGAAGTGGTTTTTTTGTTTTGTTTTGTTGATAACTAAAATTTATTTTTTGGAGCCTAAAATGTATTTTTGTTTGAATTCGTAAATACACTTTTGGCTATTGCCTTTTGCCTAATTAATCAGACAGATGTACTTAATTTTTGATACAGAAACTACCGGTTTGCCAAGAAATTGGTCGGCACCAATTACTGATACCGACAATTGGCCAAGATGCATCCAGATTGCCTGGCAGCTCCATGATGAACTTGGGAATCTTATTGAACATCAGGATTATCTGGTAAAACCTGAAGGTTTTAATATTCCTTTTGATGCCGAAAGGATTCACGGTATTTCTACTGAGCTTGCCTCGCAACAGGGGGCTGATTTAAAAGAAGTTTTAGAAAAATTCAATACCGCTTTATCAAAAGCAAAATTTATAGTAGGACAGAATGTTGGCTTTGATGTCAACATCATGGGCTGCGAATTTCACAGAGCCGGAATCAGTTCCCGAATGAGTTCCATGCCGGTTCTGGATACCTGTACCGAAACCACCGCTTCGCTCCTGAAATTACCGGGCGGACGTGGCGGAAAATTCAAATTGCCAACTCTGACGGAATTACACCAATATCTTTTTGGTGAACCATTTGCCGAAGCACATAATGCCACTGCTGATGTTGAGGCAACGACCCGTTGCTTCCTTGAATTGGTAAAAAGGGAGATCTTTACCAAAGAGGAATTAGACGTTCCGGCAGATTATTTCCAAAAGTTCAATGCGAATAATCCACAGGAAATTCAGCTAATTGGACTCAAACATATCAATCTGAAACAGGCTTCCGATGAAATCAGGAAACAGTTTCGTCAAAAAGAAGCAACTCCTGTTGCGACAGATTCCGAAAATGTAATACGACACAATTTAGCCGATGTAGATTTTGTACATCTGCACAACCATACCCAATTTTCTGTTTTGCAGTCCACTATAAGTGTTGCTGATTTGGTCAAAGCAGCTGTGGCCAATAAAATGCCGGCCGTTGCCATGACAGATCATGCCAATCTTATGGGAGCATTCCAGTTTGTGCGTGATATTTTAAATCATAACAAAGGGGCTCTGGCTAAAAATAAAGCTGCTGAAGAAGCAGGAGAAAGCCCTAAGGAGAGAATCATCAAACCTATCGTTGGCTGCGAATTTTATGTTTGTGATGATCTCAATGACAAGACGAGAAAAGATAATGGTTATCAAATCGTTTTTTTAGCCAAAAACAAAAAGGGCTATCACAATTTAGCCAAATTATCCTCAATAGCCTACACAGAAGGATTCTATTATGTGCCGAGGATAGATCGTAGTGTAATAGAGCAATACAAAGAAGATATTATTGTACTGTCCGGAAACTTATACGGAGAGATTCCGAGCAAAGTTCTGAATATTGGTGAAAATCAGGCCGAAGAAGCTTTGGTTTGGTGGAAACAGCAATTTGGTGACGATTTCTATATCGAATTAATGCGCCATAACCAGGAAGATGAAAATAGGGTAAATGCAACATTGATTGCTTTGGCAAAAAAACATAATGTCAAAACAGTTGCCACCAATAATGTTTTCTATATAAATAAGGAAGATGCTAATGCTCACGATATCCTACTTTGTGTTCGGGATGGTGAAAAGCAGTCTACACCAATAGGGCGTGGTCGCGGGTATCGTTATGGGTTGGATAATCAGGAATACTATTTCAAATCGGGTGACGAAATGAAAAAGTTATTCCATGATTTACCGGAAGCTATAATATCAATAGAAGAGATTGTCAATAAAATTGAAATCTACGACTTAGCCAGAGAAGTACTTCTTCCAAAATTTGAAATTCCAAATGAATTTATTGTTCCGGAAGATGCATCAGATGGAGGAAAACGAGGAGAAAATGCCTATTTGAGACACCTGACCTATCAAGGAGCCGAAAGGCGTTACAAAGAAATTACCGATGAAGTTAGGGAGCGTGTCGATTTTGAATTAATGACTATTGAAAATTCGGGTTATCCCGGATATTTTCTAATTGTTCAGGATTTCATCGCCGAAGCACGTAAAATGGGAGTTTCTGTTGGTCCCGGTCGTGGATCGGCTGCGGGTTCAGTTGTTGCTTATTGCCTTGGGATTACTAATATCGACCCCTTAATGTACAACCTCCTTTTTGAGCGTTTCCTAAATCCGGACAGGGTTTCACTTCCCGATATTGATATCGACTTTGATGACGAAGGAAGAAGTAAGGTTATGGAATATGTAATCCAAAAATACGGATCCAAACAGGTAGCTCAAATCATCACTTATGGTACCATGGCTACTAAATCGAGTATTCGTGATACCGCGAGGGTTATGGATTTACCGCTTTTTGAAGCCGATAAGGTAGCCAAACTGATTCCCGGAATGATGCCGTCAAAATGGAATCTGGCCCGATTATTATCCGAAGACGAAGCTTTAATTAAAAAAACATTACGACCGGAGGAATTTGACCGGGTAAAGGAATTGATTTCCCTTGCCAGTGAAAAATCATTGTGCTCCGATACTATAAATCAGGCAAAATTCTTAGAAGGAAACCTCAGAAATACAGGAATCCATGCCTGTGGCGTGATTATTACTCCGGATGATATTACGAATTTCGTTCCTGTCGCTACCGCCAAAGATTCCGATTTGTTCGTTACCCAATTTGACAACTCTGTGGTAGAAAGTGCAGGGTTGTTAAAGATGGACTTCCTGGGTCTGAAGACCCTTACTCTAATTAAAGATACGGTAAAACTGGTAAAATACCGAACCGGAATTGAACTCAATCCGGATGAATTCCCAATAGACGATATCAAGACTTATGAGCTTTTCCAGCGTGGAGAAACTGTTGGGATTTTCCAGTATGAGAGTCCCGGGATGCAGAAATATATGAAGGAACTGAAGCCAACTGTTTTTGCCGACCTGATTGCCATGAACGCTTTGTATCGCCCGGGGCCTATTGCTTACATTCCGAGTTTCATTAAACGGAAAAACGGAGAGGAGCCTATCGAATACGATTTGGAAGCCTGTGAAGAATTGCTAAGCGATACTTATGGAATTACAGTTTATCAGGAGCAGGTAATGCTTTTGTCCCAAAAACTTGCCGGATTCTCCAAAGGAGATGCCGATGTATTGCGTAAGGCGATGGGGAAAAAGCAAAGAGATGTCCTTGATAAAATGAAACCTAAATTCGTTTCACAAGCGGAAGCAAAAGGGCATCCTGCAGATAAACTGGAAAAAATCTGGAAAGACTGGGAAGCATTTGCGGAATATGCTTTCAACAAATCGCATTCTACCTGTTATGCCTGGATTGCTTACCAGACAGCATATCTTAAAGCAAATTATCCGGCCGAATATATGGCTGCAGTACTTTCAAATAATATGAACGACATCAAACAGGTTTCGTTTTTCATGGAAGAATGTAAACGTATGGGATTACAGGTGCTTGGCCCCGACGTAAATGAGTCGTTTTATAAATTTACAGTAAACGATAATTACGCAATCCGTTTCGGAATGGGTGCTGTTAAAGGCGTAGGAGCCAATGCGGTAGAAACAATCGTTCAAAGTAGAAAAGAAGAGCCGTATAAATCCATATTTGATTTAGCCAAGAAGATTGACTTGCGGGCAGCCAATAAGAAAGCTTTCGAGAGCTTAGCACTGGCAGGAGGATTTGACTGTTTCCAAAATACCCATAGAGCACAGTATTTTCATGTTGAAGGTGAAGGAATTACCTTTTTGGAAAAAGCAATGCGCTATGGCTCCAAGTTTCAGGAAAATGAAAACTCATCTCAAGTTAGTTTGTTTGGAGAAAGCAGTGATGTCCAAATTGCGGAGCCAATCGTACCACCATGTGAAGAATGGAGTACCATGGAGAAACTTGCCAAAGAAAAAGAAGTAGTTGGAATTTATATTTCAGGACATCCACTGGACGATTATCGTTTTGAAATGAAATACTTCTGCAACAGCAAGTTGGAAAACCTGAAAAACCTGGAAAATTTTGTTGGTAAAACCTTAACCTTTGCCGGTATTGTAACCAATGTCCAATACAGGACTGCAAAGAACGGTAAGGATTGGGCAATGTTTACGCTGGAAGGTTACGATGAAAGCCACGAATTCAGGATTTTTGATGAAGAATATTTAAAATTCCGTCATTTTCTGGGCAACAATCAGTTTGTTTACTTCAAAGTCACGGTCAAAGAAGGATGGGTTAACAGAGAAACAGGAAAGAAATCAGAGCCAAGGATTCAGTTTGTAGAAGTAAGACAATTACAGGATGTAATGGCGCAGTATGCCAAAAAATTGAGCATCCAAATGGATATTGATGATTTGCATCAAAACGCTATCCAGCAACTCAATGCCATTTTTCAGTCAAACAAAGGAGAAAACACAGTTACTTTTGAAATCATCGAATTTGACAAAACCAAAAAGCTTATAGAAGCAGCTCCAAAAGTAGAGGAAGTAGATGCCGATAATTTCGATGAGGAAGTTCTTGAGGAAACAGAAATACAAATCCCAACCCAGGAAATCGAAAGCATAGTCATGACCAGAGTCTCAATGCCAAGCAGGAAACTTAAAATCAAAATATCCAATGAGTTGCTCGTAGAACTGGAAAAAATGAATGTCAAATTCAGTCTTAATTAAAGTATTGTTTCTAGTAATATTTAAATAATCAAAACTGATTTTTTTTGCTTTAACATCTGAAATAAAACAACTAATTTTACATCAAAATAAATAGACTAATTTTTAAAATATAGAATATGGCTTTAGCAATCACAGATGCTACTTTTGACGAAGTAGTATTGAAATCAGATAAACCGGTAGTAGTAGATTTTTGGGCAGCCTGGTGTGGACCATGCAGAATCTGTCTCTTATACACATCTCCGAGCCCACGAGACCGAGGCTGATCTC
>CAMFLD010000170.1 GCA_945957245.1 uncultured Flavobacterium sp.
TTTTAAAATCATTTTTATTGATTTTTTAGGATGTAAATATGCGACGAATATTCTTTTGACTGCTTTCCGCTCTTATTTGATTTCAAACCCACGAAAAAAGCTCTGACGAAATTCATTTTTCCGGTTTTATATTTTTCCGATAGAAGGCTCACATAAAAACTGTCAAACTTCATGGGTAACACCTCTTTCAATTCTAATTGTTTTTCAGCAAATAATTTTTTAATCGCAGTTTTTGAAAAATGCCAAATGTGTCTTGGTACATCATAAGCTGCCCAAAATCTGCCATAATAATTAGCATCAAAAGATTTAAAATTTGGAACAGCAATTACAATCGTTCCTGTTGGTTTCAACAAACGCTTTAATTCAGATATATATTCTTCCAGATTGGGTACATGTTCTAAAACATGCCACATCGTAATTACGTCAAAAGAATGATCCTGTAAATCCGAAAGACTATCAGCAAAAATTACTCCTTTACTTATAGCGATACTTTTGGCTTTTGCGCTTGGTTCAATTCCTGTCGTTTGCCAACCATCATTTTTTGCGGCTACTAAAAAATCGCCTGTTCCAGCTCCGATGTCTAAAAGTTTTCCTTTTTCGGATTGTGCATTGATTAATTTGACTTTATTCTTTAGTGCAATATTTTTTATAAAATGATACATTCTTTCAAATAAGGAACGTTTTCCATCCGTATGGGAAATATAATCCTCGCTCTCGTAATAGGACGGTAATTTTTCCAAACTGGGTTTCGGAAAAGTGATCAGCAGATCATACTCGGGATTGTGGTGCAATTCGAAAATTTCCTTGGTAACAGAATAGTCTCTTACTTTCTGAAAAAAAATATTATTTTGAAAACTCATATAATCTCTTTATTGATAAGGCCTCAAGGGCTTCGTTTCACGTGAAACATTAAATCCGTCAATTGATGAATTTAAAATCCCAATTTATTTTATCTTCCCATGTAGATTAACAATACCGAAATATCAGCAGGTGAAACTCCACTAATCCTGGAGGCTTGTGAAATAGTTACCGGACGGATTTTACTCAACTTCTGTTTGGCTTCTATCGACATTGATTTGATTTTATTATAATCGAAATTCTCCGGGATTTTAATATCTTCTAATCGGGTTAGCTTTTCAGCATTATTTCTTTCCTTTTCTATATAGCCTGAATATTTAACCTGAATTTCTGCCTGTTCTATTATCTCCTTATCCAAATCATTTTCCTGAATATATTGCTGTACTTTTTCAAACTTCAATATATCATCCAATTCAATTTGTGGTCTGGAAAAGACTTTAAACATTTTATCCGATTGATTCATCGGTGCGCTTTCTTTTTCAATTAATATCGGATTGGCTTCTTCCTGCGTGATACTGGTTTCTTTAAAAAAACTAACCATCTTTTCACTTTCATTGAACTTATGTTCCATTCTCCTCATTCGTTTTTCAGAAGCCAAACCTATTGCGTATGATTTAGGAGTAAGTCTAAAATCAGCATTATCCTGACGCAATAATGTTCGGTATTCAGCTCTTGAAGTAAACATACGATAAGGTTCTTCAGTGCCTTTAGTGATTAGGTCATCTATTAAAACTCCAATATAAGCTTCATCACGGCGAAGTATCATTGGCTCCTGTTCTTTTACTTTCAAGGCCGCATTGATTCCGGCCATTAAGCCTTGTGAAGCTGCCTCTTCGTAACCGGTGGTACCGTTTATTTGTCCAGCAAAATATAATCCTTCTACAAGTTTTGTTTCAAGCGTGTGTTTTAATTGTGTTGGCGGAAAATAATCATATTCTATAGCATATCCGGGACGGAAGAATTTCACCTTTTCAAATCCTTCCACAGAGCGTAATGCTTTAAATTGAATATCTTCGGGTAATGAGGTAGAAAAGCCATTAACATAAACCTCAACGGTATTCCATCCTTCCGGTTCCACAAACAACTGATGTCTTTCCTTATCAGCAAAACGGTTGATCTTATCTTCTATAGATGGACAATATCTTGGTCCTATACTTTTAATGCGTCCATTAAACATAGGTGATCGGTCAAAGCCTTCTCTCAGGATATTATGCACTTCATTAGACGTATAGGTCATGTGGCAAAGCAATTGATGGGTCAATGGCATAGTTTCATCAGAATAAGAAAACTTGTCTGGGAATGCATCGCCCGGTTCTTCGCGCATTTTAGAATAATCCAAAGAACGCCCATCAACTCTCGGCGGGGTTCCGGTCTTCATTCTACCCGCTTCAAAACCGGCTTTAACCAAATCATCAGTGATACCAAAAGCTGCACTTTCTCCTGCTCTACCGCCTCCAAATTGTTTATCTCCAATATGGATTAATCCATTAAGGAAAGTACCATTTGTCAAAACTACAGTCTTGGCTTTAATTTCAATTCCAAGCGAGGTAACGATACCTTCAATTTTATCCTTTTTAATCAAAAGCCCTTTAACCATTTCCTGATAGAAATCAAGATTGGGCGTTTGTTCTAATCGCAATCTCCATTCTTCAGAGAAACGCATGCGATCCGATTGAACTCTGGGCGACCACATCGCCGGTCCTTTTGATTTGTTAAGCATTTTGAACTGAACCGCTGTCTTATCAGAAATAATTCCTGAATAACCGCCAAGCGCATCAATCTCTCGTACAATTTGTCCCTTAGCAATTCCTCCCATAGCCGGATTGCAGGACATCTGAGCAATATTTTGAAGGCTCATCGTAACCAACAAAGTACTGCAGCCCAAATTTGCCGCTGACGCGGCAGCTTCACATCCTGCATGACCTGCCCCAACAACAATTACATCATATCTTTCTAAAAACATCTTTTAATTATGTTTCACGTGGAACATTTCCATTTTTTCTTCTTCTTTCTGACGCATCAGTTTTTCATCAGATTCACTTTTATCTTTATAACCACAGTAATGTAAAACACCATGCGCCATAACTCTTTTTAATTCTTCATTAAAAGAAACTCCAAAATCTAAAGCATTGTCACGAACTCTTTCTATAGAAATGAAAATATCACCATGTAAGTTGTTTCCTTCAGAATAATCAAAGCTAATAATGTCCGTTAACGTGTCATGGTCTAAATACTGACGGTTTATTTGCAATAAATATTCATCATCGCAGAATATATAGTTTATCTCTCCTTCGTCTTTTAATTCAGAGCTAATGACTTTGGAAATCCAGTCTGCATACACCGACTCATTATCGAGCGTGAAATCTGATTCGTAATTAAAACTAATCATTGGTTTTAAAGTATTCTTGCACCTTCTGGTTAAAATTGGAGCGCAAAGGTAAGCTTTGTCTATTTAAAATTTCTATACTGTTCAAATAATCTTGAAGCTTAGTCGGTAAAGCTGTGGCCTGATTATTAAATTCTTTCTTATTAGTCTCGGATTGACGCTTCTTATCTTCCCCTTGTTGTTGGAGTGCTTTATCTAATTTAAGCAACTCATATTTGACATTAAGAATCTTTTGAAGTGTTTCATTATTGAACCCTTTGTTCAACAATTGCTTTTCGATTTGCTTCATTTGATCAACAGCATTCTGACCATTACCTCCTACTCCCTGCTTTTTAAGTTCTTTTTCTAAGGCTTCACGAAGCTGTTGTTGTTCTTTATAAATTTCCATTATCGCTTTAGCGTCGCCTTCGCCATCCTGACCATTTTCTCCTCCGCTTTGATTACCCTGACCTTTGCCATTATTTCCTTTTCCGTTGCCGCTATCTCCTTTACCATCCCCTTTTCCATTGCTTCCTTTTTGGCCTTGTTTACCCTGTCCTTCTTTTTCTCCTTGCTCACCTTCTTCGCCTTCTCCGGGTTTGTCCCCTTTTTTCATCCCTTTCTTCATTTTTTCACTCAGCCCTTCTTGTTTTTTAATAATATCCGGCAACTGCATTCCTTCTCCATGACCCTGTCCCGGTTTAGGCTTACCCGGACCAGAACCTGACATTTGCATTTGCATGCCATTCAAAATATCACTCAACATATCGGCAAGTTTATTGGCAGAAGAAACAGCATACTGCTGATGTGAGTTGCCTTTAGGGATATTAGCATCTGCTAAAGTCTCTATTGCTTTATCTACATTATACTGAACGTTGCCGATTTCTTTGGTAACATCTTCCGCTATCTTAGGGTTTCGGAGCGACATAGCAAACAAACTGTCATCAACATGTTTAAACTGCTGACGCAAATCCTGCTGTGTTTTTAGGTTTTTGTTGAACGATGGTGCTCCTCTTTTCAAATTTTTGAATTGCTTCATAACATCTTCCTGAGAGAAGGAAAACGCTAAAAGATTATCCAAAATTTGACGTAACATAGCAACATCTTCATTCATCTGCTCCATATCGGCAGAAGCCATTTGATCCTGCATTTGCTGGCTCATTTGCTTCATTTTTTTAGAAGCGCTTTTCTGTTTTGGCTTTGCCTTATCCTTTTGTGCCTTTTGCAATTGATCCTTGGCATCTTTCAAATCCTGATCGATACTCTTTTCTTTATCTTCCGTTTTAGGCAATTCCATAGGAGCTTTTAATTCCTTGTTGTCCTTTTGAAGGTCTTTTAATTCTTCCTGAAGTTTGTCAAACTCTTTGTTGATTTCTTCCTGTTTCTCTGCATTATTTTCGTCTGTTTTATCAGCAAGCTTATCTTGTTTTTCGGCTAACTTGCTAATCTTATCTGCTATTTGCTGTGCTTTTTTCTCTACATAATAACGTTTTGTGAGCTCTACCAATTGTTCTAAACTCTTGGTCTGATTTTTACTCTGCTGTTGGAATTTTTCCATCTTTTCGAACAACTCATCTTTGTTGATTTTGTCATTCAACTTCTGAAGTTCGTCTAAGAGCTTCTTATTCTTTTCCATTTCTTCCTTGGTCTTTTCCAGACGATCCTGCAGCATTTCCTTTTTTTCGTCTTTCTTGTCCGTCTTGAACTGCTCCAGATTGTCTTTCATCTTTTCTGAAAACTCCTTCATCATTTCATCCTGTTGCTTTTGGCGCTGAATAAAATCATTAACCTTTTGTTGTTCTTTATACTCCAGGTTGTCTTTCTCCTTACCCATTTTTTGCAGTTTATCCATTTCAGATAATTGCTTGTCCTGAGCTTTTAATGATTTGGCTAATGAATTAATGTTTTCATTTTGCTGGTTCATCATCTCATCCTGTTTCTCTTCTTCAGTAGCTATACGATTACTGAATACGGATGACTTAGTGCTTTTGAAATTATGGATAGCATCATTATCAAAAACCTCAAAATAATATTCATAAGAAACTCCCTCTTCTACCGGAAGATTACTTGGGAATGAGAATACAAACTGATCGTAAACATCCTTCTTAACAGCAATATTAGCCTTCTTGGCTTGATTAGGAGCGTTTTTCGGATAATAAACAATGTGTAGTTTAGACAATCCATAATCGTCTGACAGTTGCCCTAAAACAAAGTTCTTATTTACTTTTAAACTATCCGGCGCATTATTGACATTGATGGTTGGAAACTGATCTTTAATTACCGAAATCTGATAATTCAGCTTTTCATAATTCTGCACTTTATTATTCGACGTCAGGATTTGGTAATCTATATTCTGAATAATGTTTTTAGATAACGTAAAATTGTTTTCATTCTTAGCAAATGGGTATCGGTTGTTTTCATTAACCCAATCCACTTTTTGAGTCGCAAGTGTATTCATTTTCCAGGTAACCTGAGTTCCTTCAGGGATGATTGCATTACCTGTTCCTTTGATTACTTCTGCTTTCTTTTTGAGGTATCCGGGGAAATTCAATACCATTTCAAAATTTGCTATAGATGGAACTGTAACGACTTTCAACTCGTAATCGTGTGAGGAAACTTCATTAGCTTCAATATGGAAATCCATATCTTCGGAAGGTTTCGGAATGACAAACTCAAATTCTCCCGGTTTGTTGCTTTCCATATAATAACTTTCATTTCCAATGAAAATCATGGCGTTTTCAGGAACGACTTTACCAACAGTCTTTACTTTCAAAAGGAAATCCTTGTTCTGTTCCGTTTGCAGATTGTCATTTACAATTTCAAATTGAAAGGGAGCCGGCGGTAGGAATTGTTGCTTGAAATTAACTACTCTATTTAAACTTTGCGAAATGACATTGCTGTTTCCGGAAAGGTAAAAGAAAGCAAAAAACAAAATTGGGATAATTGCTAAGGGTAAATATTTCTTGTTTTTACCAAAATTGATGGCATTGCTAAAAGGAATCGGTTGCAAGGTATTGGCTTTTTGTTCAATGGATGCCAAAAGCAATTCCGACTTATTCCTATCCTGAGAAAGCTGTAAAAAATTGGTCAGCTTATCTCCTACTTCACTAAAATGATTGCCAATAATTGCTGATGCCGTATTATAATCAATTCCTGTCTCTTATACACATCTGACGCTGCCGACGATATGCAGTGTGTAG
>CAMFLD010000171.1 GCA_945957245.1 uncultured Flavobacterium sp.
GGGGATCGGCTTTATTGCACTGTTTGGTGTGGCCGTACTCAACGGAATTGTACTAATAGGTACATTCAATCAATTACAAAAGGAAGGAATTACGGACGTATTTCAACGTGTCAGGGAAGGAACGCTTACCCGTCTGCGCCCTGTTCTAATGACGGCAACAGTAGCTTCTTTGGGTTTCTTGCCGATGGCGATCAGTACCAGCGCAGGAGCAGAAGTACAAAAGCCTTTGGCTACGGTGGTGATAGGCGGTTTAGTGACTGCAACTTTCCTCACCTTGTTTGTCCTGCCTTTGTTATATATCATATTTAACTCAAAACTTAATCTGAAAGGGAGCAAACCCAAAATGAAAACAACAATAATCATCTTGCTGCTAAGCATCGGTGGTATTGCATCGGCAAATGCACAGCAAAGAGTAAGTATAGACAGTGCGATAGGAACAGCTTTAAAAAGCAACTTACAATATGGCGTAAATGAGGCTGAAATACGGGCTGCGGGCCTTAATGTGAAGACAGCAACCGACATACCGAAGACAGGGGTCTTTGCCGAGAACGAAGACTTACGGCCATCTGATCACGTAGGTATCCTCAAAATAGGGGTTTCACAAAGTATAGCGTGGCCCGGATTGTATGCTGCACGTAGAAAATATCTTAATGAGCAATTGAAATATGCTGAACTGAATACAGGGGTATTGAATGCAGCCATAAGACGAGATGTTAGAGCTGCCTATTACCAGCTATGGTATTTACAGGACAAACAGATATTGTTCCAAAGGCTTGACAGCATTTATACCACAATGTTCCAGGCTACCGATGTTCGGGTTAGAACGGGCGATGTTCCCAAACTTGATAAGATTGCTGCGGAAGTCAAGTTGAGAGAATTACAGGCATTTATAGAACAGAATAGAAAAGAGATGATAGTTCAACAACAACAGTTAATGATGTTACTGAATCAGAACGAATGGTTGCTTCCTATTGCGAAGCCTTTGGGAAAATTGGATGCCGAATTATTGGACACTGCTAACGTCCATCCTGTTTTGAGCTTGCAACAGCAAAATGTAAATATCGCTTCAGCAAATATTTCTTTAATGAGAAACACGAACAAACCTGATTTTTCGGGCAGGGTGTTTAGTCAAAGACTTTGGGGCGCAGAAAATCCCTTTACCGGCTTTTCAGTCACAGCCGCTTTCCCACTATTTGGAATGGGGGCTTACCGTAGCAAAGTGAAAGCAGCAGTGGCCGAGAAAGATGTACAGGAGAGGACTTTAGCTTATCAAACGCAAGTATTTCAAACACAAAGAGCTTCAGCTTTAGCAGACATACAGAAGAATATGTCTTTGTTGAATTTTTATGAATCATCAGGATTGAGGCAGGCCGATGAAATCATCAGTGCCGCAACATTAAGTTATAGGTCAGGAGAAATCAGTTTTGCGGATCTAAGCCAGTTTCTAAGTCAGGCGATTAGCATCCGTCAGAATTATTTAGATGCACTGAATACGTATAACCAATCTGCCATTCAATTCTACTACTATAATAACAAATAAGATAAAATGAGAATCATAAATAAAATAGTTTTTGCCATAGTTGCTATTACACTACTGAATAGCTGTGGCGGTAAACACAAAGAGGGCGATGGTCATGACCATGGAACCGAAGAAACAAAGGGAGCAGAATCTGCAACAGAAGATCATGGCGATGAGCAATCATCTACTATCGCTTCACTCACCCAGGAACAAATGCAAGCTGCAGGAATTGTGTTGGGGAATATTGAACGTAAAAATCTTGCTGCTACTATTAAAGTAAATGGTGCACTAAGAGTTCCTAACAATAGAAAAGCTAACGCAACATCATCGTATGGGGGTGTAGTTAAATCATTGAGTGTCCAGTTAGGCAACTACGTTCGGAAAGGACAGGTAATTGCAACAATTGAAAATCCGCAGTTCGTCCAGTTGCAGGAGGAATACCTGACTATTGGGAGCAGGATAACGTTGGCAGAGCAAGAAGTGCAACGACAGAAGGAACTGAACGAAGGCAATGCCGGTGCTTTGAAAAACCTGCAAAGTGCTACTGCCGAACTTACCTCACTCAGAGCCAGGAAAGCCTCTTTACAGCAGCAAATACGCATGATGGGCATTAATCCCAATAACATCACTGCCTCCAATCTGAGATCTGCTTTGGTGGTCACAAGCCCAATAAGCGGCACGGTAAGTAATGAATTTGCCAAGATTGGCAGTTACGTGGATGTTTCTTCGCCGGTAGTGGAAATTGTTGATAACGGCCTATTGCACCTGGATTTGCAGGTGTTTGAAAAAGATTTGCCAAATATAACCGTAGGGCAAACCGTGTACTTCACACTTACCAATAACCCCAAAGTGAGCTATACGGCGAAGGTTTTTAATATAGGTTCATCATTTGAAAACGAAAGTAAAACAGTTGCTGTACACTGCACTGTTGTAGGTAATAAAGCAGGATTGATAGATGGAATGAATATAACCGCTTTAGTGAGTATAGATGATGTAGTAACACCAGCGGTTCCTAACGATGCAATTGTAGAAGCCGATGGCAAATTTTACATTTTCATTCTGACCGATAAGGAAGCCAAAGAACATAAGGAAGAAAATCACGAGGAAAAAGGAGGCGAAAATCAGGAACATAAAAACCAGCAAAACTTTGAAAAGATTGAGGTAATGAAAGGTGTGTCAGAACTGGGTTATACTGCTATTACGCCAGTCACTGAGATACCAGCCAATGCAAAAATTGTTAGTAAGGGAGCCTTCTTTATCAATGCCAAATTGAGCAATACAGGTGGGCATGAACATTAAATATGAACCAGCTTTGAAAAAATTTAAAAATAGTTGATTATGGAGAAAACTAAAATTAATCTGGATGTGGTACTACCTGATATTCCAGATGAGAAAGACGAATGTGTTCAACGAATTATCAGTGAATTGAACGGAAGGCACGGAATTGAAGAAGTTCATATTGTGAATAAAACCGATGCTTCACAAGCTCAATTATGCTTTCACTACGATCCGGAAAGTATTACAATAGAGAAAATTCAAAAGTTAGCTCAACAAGCCGGAGCTAACATAACAAGCAGATACCATCATCTTTTAGTTGAGGTGGATGGTATAAGGCATCAGCGTCAAACCAGGTCAATCGAAACATTACTTAATAAGACAAAAGGGATACTCGCTGTCTCCGCTTCTGCAAGTGGTGTAGTAATGATCGAGTTTGACACGCAACTCATTGATAAGGACGCTATCTTCCGTTTACTAACCAAAGAGGGGTTGAAGGTTGCTGAAAGCGATAAGCCTTCTCAATCCAAAGTCGTTAAACTTTCGCAGCACGAGCATAAAGACGGTGAACACGACCATTCTCATGAAGATGGGGGGCATGATGAAGATGGGGCGCATTCCCACGGCGGTATTTTCGGGAAAAATACAGAATTGATCTTCAGCATTCTTTGTGGAGTGTTTTTAGGCGCTGGCTTCGGTATTTCTTACATCGCTGGCATTTCGGAAATTGTTCCGATTTGCTTTTATATCGGCGCATATTTCTTTGGTGGTTTTTATACTACCAAAGAAGCTATACAGACAATCAGCAAAGGTGGGTTTGAGATTGATTTTCTGATGCTGGTAGCTGCCATCGGTGCAGCAATATTAGGGAATTGGGCCGAAGGGGCTTTATTACTGTTTCTATTCAGCTTAGGCCATGCCTTAGAACATTTTGCAATGGAGAAAGCCCGCAAATCTATTGCTGCATTAACTGACCTTGCTCCTAAAACTGCCTTGTTAAAACAAGGTGACCAGACAAAAGAAGTTAAAATCGAGGAATTGAAAAAAGGTGATGTAATTCTGGTGCGCCCTAACACGAAAATTTCCGCAGACGGTATTGTTGTTAAGGGAACAAGCAGTGTAAATCAAGCTCCAATAACAGGTGAAAGTATTCCGGTTGATAAAGAAGCGATTGCAGATAGCAATTTCAATATGGATGAAGCAGCCAAATTAGATGCGAAATTCAGGGTCTTTGCAGGTACGATTAATGGAAATGATTCTCTCGAAATTAAAGTTATTAAGGAAGCGAGTGATTCCACCCTGTCCCGTCTTGTAAAGATGGTAAATGAGGCACAAACGCAAAAATCGCCAACACAACAGTTCACAGACAAGTTTGAAAAATATTTTGTTCCGGCTATTCTTATACTGGCAGCTCTTCTCTGTTTTTCTTTTTTGGTGATTGATGAGCCATTTAGCAAAAGTTTTTACAGGGCAATGTCTGTATTAGTGGCGGCATCTCCGTGTGCATTAGCTATTTCTACGCCAAGTGCTGTTCTTAGTGGTGTGGCCAGGGCTGCAAAAGCCGGAGTGCTGATAAAAGGAGGAAAACCGTTAGAGGATCTCGGCACATTGACAGCATTAGCTTTCGACAAAACCGGCACACTTACAGAAGGAAAGCCAAAATTAACAGAAGTAGTCTCTCTGTCAAATATTGATGAAACTGAACTTTTGAAAATAGTGGTAGCTGTAGAACAGCTAAGCGACCACCCTATTGCCAAAGCAATTGTGAGAGATGGCAAAGAAAGATTGAAAGATGATCAAATTCCTTCTGCAACCAATATGAAAGCTGTTTTAGGTAAAGGCATTGAAGCGCAACTGAATGGCGAAACAGTATTAATGGGTAACCTGGCTTTGTTTGAATCATTAGATGGTAACCATCCTTCAGAGGAAATCGTAAAAAAGGTTCGGGAATTGGAAGGCAAAGGCAATACTTCCATGCTTGCAAGAAAAGGCAGTGAATACATTGGTATCGTCGCTGTAATGGACACACCAAGAAAGGAGGCGAAGGCTTCGTTACAGGCATTGAAAGGTATAGGCATACGCCGGATGATCATGTTAACGGGGGATAATCAAAAAGTGGCTGAGGCAGTTGCACAGGAGATAGGTATTACCGATGCCTGGGGTGGCCTTTTACCGGAACAGAAGGTAGAAGCTATTAAAAAACTCCGTGTTGATGAGAAGCGGGTGGCGATGGTTGGCGATGGTGTAAACGATGCTCCGGCAATGGCAAACAGCACAGTGGGAATTGCAATGGGCGCAGCCGGGTCAGATGTTGCTTTGGAAACGGCAGATATTGCCCTGATGGGAGATAAATTGGAATTACTGCCATTTGCCATAGGGTTGAGCCGGAAGGCCAAAAGTATTATCAAGCAGAATTTGATAGTCAGCTTAGGAGTAGTTGCAGCATTAATACCGTTAACAATATTGGGAATAGCATCTATTGGCCCTGCCATTTTTGCTCATGAAGGCTCAACCTTATTGGTTGTATTTAATGCGCTGCGACTATTGGTATATAAGCAGGAGAAATAAGGTATTAATAAACGAGTGAAGCATTATTATTCATAAAACATCCAAGCTATGAAAAAGGCACAACGAAATGATAAGGCTTTGGTGGTGGATATACTCACCAAGTCTTTTGACACAAATTTAAGCGTCAACTATATAATTAAGCAAGACGCTGAAAGAGAAAAAAGAATAAGGGCGTTAATGGATTATTCTTTTGAAGTCTGTACCGCTTTTGGTGATGTATTTATTTCAGATGACAATAAAGCCTGCGCACTCATCGTATATCCCGATAAAAAGAAAGCTACCTTAAAATCAACATTGCTGGATATAAAACTTATCCTAAAAGCAGTAGGCTTAGGTAATATAAGTAAGACTGTAAAAAGAGAAAAGCTCATAAGCAGCATTCAGCCTAAAGTACAGATGGCCTATCTATGGTTCATCGGCGTTGATCCTGATGCACAAGGCGGTGGAATCGGCAGTAAACTACTTCAGGAAATTATTGATTACAGTAATAGTAATAACAGACCTATTTATTTGGAAACTTCAACGGTTAAGAATTTGCCCTGGTACGACAAGTTCGGCTTTGAAGTTTACAACGAACAAGATTTGACATACCATTTGTATTTTTTCAAGAGGAATGTAAAATAATAGGCAATGTTAGTATTTGGAACGCAAATGCACATTGTCACATTTATTTTTGTGAGCATAGAAATAGTTATCTTTTTCTACCTGGGGATATTTCGCTTAGCACGGCCTGATGATAAGAACGCTACGTTAAATCTTGTTCTCATTTTTTTGTTACTTACCTACAACGTCACAGGCGGATTACTACCTGATCCGAAATTGCCTGGCTCCAATTTTTTGCAGAATATAATAGCATATGCGACTGGCTTTATTACTCCCTGTTATTTTCCATACTATGTATATAAAGCATTCGGCTTAACGAAATTAAAATTTCATGCTTACAGAGGCGTGTATCTTTTCCTGATTTTACCGTATTGCTTGTTCGTTATGGTCTTTTGGTTCAC
>CAMFLD010000172.1 GCA_945957245.1 uncultured Flavobacterium sp.
AAAATCAAAATAATATGATTAAAGTATCGGATGACGCAAGTAAAAAAATCGTTGCGATGATGCAGGAAGACGGTTTTGATGCTACCAAGGATTACGTTCGTGTGGGCGTAAAAAGTGGTGGCTGTTCTGGCTTGTCGTATGAACTTAAATTTGATAAGGAAATTGGCGAAAACGACAAGATTTTTGAAGATAATAATGTAAAGATAGCTGTTGAGAAAAAATCATTCCTCTATTTGGCAGGAACTATTTTGGAATTCTCAGGAGGATTGAATGGTAAGGGATTTGTATTTAATAATCCTAATGCCACCAGAACCTGTGGCTGCGGAGAATCGTTTTCACTATAGTCAAAAACGAAAGTCCTCAAGTCGAAAGACCGGAATAGACTTTCAAATGTTAGACTTTCAAACTTTAAGACCAGAAAATAATGGCAAAATATACAGAGGACGACTTAAAAGTTGAACTCGAAAGTAAGGAATACGAATATGGGTTTTATACTGACATTGAGTCGGAAACCTTTCCTGTTGGATTAAATGAAGATATCATTCGGGCTATTTCTAAAAAGAAAGATGAACCGGAATGGATGACCGATTGGCGTATAGAATCTTTCAGAGCATGGCAGGAGATGATTGAACCGGAATGGGCAAATGTGCATTATGAAAAACCTGATTTTCAGGCCATTTCTTATTATTCTGCTCCAAAGAAAGTTGATCCAAACAAAACCCTTGATGATGTAGACCCGGAACTTTTGGCGATGTACAAAAAGCTTGGGATTTCTATTGAGGAGCAGAAAAAAATGAATAATATCGCCATGGATATTGTGGTGGATTCGGTTTCTGTGGCAACAACCTTCAAAAAGACTTTGGCGGAAAAAGGAATTATTTTCTGCGCCATTTCTGAAGCCATCAAGGAACATCCTGAATTAGTTAAAAAATATTTGGGAACTGTTGTCCCTCAAAAAGATAACTTCTATGCAGCACTTAACTCGGCGGTTTTCTCTGACGGTTCATTCTGTTATATTCCCAAAGGTGTTCACTGCCCAATGGAACTCTCTACTTATTTCCGAATCAATCAGGCGGGAACAGGACAATTTGAAAGAACACTTCTGATTGCTGATGAAGGAAGTTATGTTTCCTATCTGGAAGGGTGTACTGCACCAAGCCGTGACGAGAACCAATTGCATGCCGCTGTAGTAGAATTAATAGCATTAGACGGAGCGGAAATCAAATATTCAACCGTACAAAACTGGTACCCGGGAAATAAAGAGGGTAAAGGAGGTGTTTTTAATTTTGTGACCAAAAGAGGTTTATGTGAGAAAAACGCAAAAATTTCCTGGACTCAGGTAGAAACCGGCTCGGCGGTAACCTGGAAATATCCTTCCTGTATTCTGAAAGGTGATAATTCGGTGGGCGAATTCTACTCGATTGCTGTTACCAATAATTTCCAACAGGCAGATACCGGAACCAAGATGGTGCATTTAGGTAAAAACACTAAATCGACTATTATTTCCAAAGGAATTTCTGCCGGAAAATCAAATAACAGCTACCGTGGGCTGGTTCAAATTGGAGCCCGTGCCGAAAATGCCCGTAACTTCTCCCAGTGTGATTCATTACTAATGGGAAATAATTGCGGAGCGCATACATTTCCTTACATAGAAAGCAAAAATTCAACAGCGATAATCGAACACGAAGCCACGACATCGAAAATTGGAGAAGATCAGGTGTTCTATTGCAACCAACGAGGAATTCCAACAGAGAAAGCCATCGCTCTTATTGTCAATGGTTTCAGTAAGGATGTCTTAAACAAACTTCCAATGGAATTTGCCGTTGAAGCACAGAAATTATTAGAAATTTCGCTTGAAGGTTCCGTTGGATAATTTGAAAATCAGGTAATTTGAAAATTTGAAAATGGAGGCAAAAGATAATATTGTTGTTAAATTGACGTTTCGGTTTTCATTGGATATTATCAAATATTGTGAAGAATTACAAGAAGATAAAAAATACGTGATTGCAAACCAGCTTTTAAAGTCGGGTACTTCAATTGGAGCTAATATTCGTGAAGCACAGAATTCGGAAAGCAAAGCGGATTTTATACATAAATTTAAAATTGCTGCCAAAGAGATTGAAGAAACAATCTATTGGTTAGAACTATGTAAATTTTCAGAAGGCTATCCAGACGTAGAGGAATTAGTAGAAAAGATAAATAACATCTCTAGAATAGTAAATAAAATAATAATAACATCAAAGCAAAATTAATTTGAAGGGTAGAGGTAATTTTGAAAAGCCATTTCCAAATTTCCAAATTTTCAAATTTCCAAATTAACTATGTTAGAAATAAACAACTTACATGCAAGTGTTGAAGATAAGGGAATCCTAAAAGGAATCAACCTTAAGGTAAATGCAGGAGAAGTCCATGCCATTATGGGTCCAAATGGTGCCGGGAAAAGTACTTTGGCCTCCATTATTGCAGGAAATGAGAATTACGAAGTTTCAGAAGGTGAAATCCTGCTGCAAGGTGAGGATATTTCAGAATTGGCTCCGGAAGAAAGAGCGCACAAAGGCGTTTTCCTTTCGTTCCAATATCCGGTAGAGATTCCGGGTGTTTCGGTGACTAACTTCATGAAAACAGCTATCAATGAAAGCCGCAAAGCCAATGGTTTGGAAGAAATGCCGGCCAATGAAATGCTGAAGTTAATCCGTGAGAAATCAGAATTACTGGAAATTGACCGTAAGTTCCTGTCACGTTCCTTGAACGAAGGATTTTCAGGAGGTGAAAAGAAACGTAATGAAATCTTCCAGATGGCGATGCTGCAACCTAAATTAGCTATTCTTGACGAAACCGATTCAGGATTAGATATCGACGCTTTGAGAATTGTGGCCAATGGGGTGAACAAACTTAAGAGCCAGGACAATGCAGTTGTGGTAATCACTCACTACCAAAGGCTTTTGGATTATATCGTTCCCGATTTCGTACACGTTTTAATGGACGGTAAAATCGTGAAATCAGGCACTAAAGAACTGGCTTACGAACTTGAAGAAAAAGGATACGACTGGATAAAACAAGAGCAGGAAGCATAAAGGGTTTCTGTTGCCGTTTTCTGTCAAAATGTAACTGACAACCAGCAACTGACAACCGACAACTATACCATGGAATTAAAAGAAAAACTTATATCGTCCTTTATGGCTTTTGAAGAGCAGATTGATGTTCACTCCGAACTTCATGATGTGCGTACTTCAGCCATAAAAAACTTTGAAAATAAAGGGTTTCCAACCAAAAAGGAGGAAGCCTGGAAATATACTTCGCTCAATGCTATCCTGAAAAACGATTATTCTGTTTTCCCAAAGCATGAAAATGCCGTTGAGTTTGCTGAGGTTAAGAAGTATTTCCTTCATGAAATAGATACGCATAAAGTCATTTTCGTAGACGGAAAGTTCAGTTCATTTTTGTCGGCTACAACCCATGATGGACTGGATGTTTGTCTGATGTCATCAGCATTGAACAAGCCCAAATACAAAATGGTAATTGACGAGTATTTCAACAAAATTGCCAGTAAAGAGGAAACGCTGACAACTCTGAATACCGCTTTCGCAAATGAAGGGGCCTACATCAATATCCCGAAAAGTAAAGTGGTGGAGAAACCAATCGAAATCATTTACTTCTCCACCGGAGTGGAAAATGCGTTGATGGTTCAGCCAAGAAATCTGGTAATTGTTGGTGAAAATGCCCATGTACAGATTATAGAAAGACATCAGTCACTAAATCAAAATCCGGTTCTGACCAATTCCGTTACTGAGATTTTCGCTCAAAAAAGAGCTATCGTTGATTATTATAAAATCCAAAACGATTTACAGTCAGCCAACCTGATTGATAACACCTATATTTCTCAGAAACAGGAAAGTAATGTGTCCGTACATACATTTTCGTTTGGCGGAAATATCACCAGAAACAATCTGAATTTCTATCATTTTGGCGAAAGAATCGATTCAACCTTAAAAGGAATAACAATCATTGGTGACAAACAGCATGTAGATCATTATACACTTGTGCATCACGCCTCACCAAACTGTGAAAGCCACCAAAATTATAAAACCATTTTGGCAGACGGTTCAACAGGAGTTTTCAACGGAAAGATTTTTGTGGAAAAAGAAGCCCAGAAAACCGATGCTTTTCAGCAAAACAACAATATTTTGTTGAGTGATAAAGCTACTATCAATGCAAAACCGCAATTGGAAATTTTTGCTGATGATGTAAAATGTTCTCATGGATGCACCATTGGGCAGCTTGATGAAAGCGCTATGTTTTACATGCAGCAACGGGGAATTCCTAAAAAAGAAGCCAAAGCACTATTGATGTATGCCTTTTCTAACGAAGTAATCGAAAGTATCAAAATTCCTGAACTAAAGCAACGTATTACTAAAATCATTGCCATGAAGCTTGGCGTAAACTTAGGATTTGATTTATAATCCGGATACTATTTTGAAGAAGCTTCTGATTCTTTTTGTGCTTTTGTGCGGACTTCAAAAGAGTCATGCACAGTTTTTTAAAAATAATTTCTATTATGAAGGTGAAATTGGAGGAATAGTTTCTTTTGCCTTTACTGATAATGAAGGGAAAACCCATCCAATGACTCTTGGCGGCCTCAACTTTAGGGGCGGAATAGGAGTACATGACGAAAACGAAATAGTGTTCTTTGGATTACATTCGGGAATGGATGGTAATTTCAGACACGACATCGGTATACTGCCGGTGTATATCAATAGTAAAGTGGGAATTCCATTTACTGAAACAGGAAGGATTTATATTGGTTTCGGTTATGGAAAAGACTATCAGATAGGACCCGAAAGGCGTCACGGATATCTACGCAAATATACCATAGAATTAAGCGGTAAAAGTAACAATGGAAATAATAACCGCGAGTCTGTTTTTATTGAAGTCAATAACTACGGATTTCATTTTCCCGATACCGATTCTCCCGGAATAACATTAAACCTAGGTTTTAAATATACCTTTATGTAAAAAAAGTCCCGAATTTTCGGGACTTTTCTTTTTTAAAGCTTATTGGCATCCATAAAAGAAACACCTGAATTTGAAAGCGATTTTACAATGGTTGGTAACGCTTCACTTGCTTTTGGATGGACATCATGGAACAGAATAATTCCTTTTCGCCACAAGAGCATGAGTGTTATAACCCTGTCACTCACTTCGGGAGCGGAAATTTTTGAATTCCAGTCCTGAGAATCAATATTCCAGAGCATCACAGATGTGTTTATGGAATTAAGGTATTCAATTACTTTTTCGGTTCTCTGGCCATAAGGAGGGCGGAAATATTTCCTTTTGTTTCCCAGCGGTTTAACACTTTCAATGGCATTAAAAGTATAATCAATAGACTCTTTCCACGTTTCGAGATACTGATGTGACTTATGGATTTTTCCATGGGATTCAAGCTTATTGCCTGCATAAAGTTGGGCCACTTTTTCGGCAGAAGAAGCATTGATTCTGTTTTGAAGTGATTCGCCCAACACAAAGAACATCCCGTTGAGGTTCAGATTTTTCAGCGTTGCCGAAAGTTTATCAGAAGTTCCATTTGCCGGCGTTGGACCATCATCAAACGTCAAAAGGAATTGTTTGTCGGCATATTCATTTCCCGTAATTTCGGTAGAAGAAAAAGTAAGTGCCTCGCTGGTTGTCTTAGGAAATAAAAAAGCCAAACGGGCTAACTCATTAGCATATTGACGGTTAAAATCAACAGCATTGGCATACCATGACTTTAGGTTATCAGGCATTTGAGCGTCTAGTATGCTGACGGTTCTGGTAATATCCTGCCAGGAACAATTATTGTTGATTCCAATTGATTTTTCAAGAGCTGTTTTACTTTTGATTGAATGAAGATTTTGCAAAATGAGCTCTGTCTGTTTCTTTTTCCAAGTTTCAAATGAACTGATATTGGCTGATTTAATGTTATACTTAGCCTTAATTTCCTCAACATTATTTAAGCCTTGAATTTCGATAAAACATTTGGCATAAACCAGAATTTCCATTTTGGAAGCATAATCAAAATTGTCTTCGGAGTTAAGGTTTTCAGGCCAAAGCGAGCGGTCAATTTTCGCCACTTTTACCTGAGCATTTCCCAAAACAAAACTGAAAATAAAAAATACGGATAACGCAATTCGGGTTCTCATTATTGACCTAATTTTTGTTTCATTCGTGCAATTCCGTTGTCATAAGCGGCATTTTGTTTGTAGCCTTTTGCCTTTTTAAAATTATCCAAAGCATCCTGCCATTGACCTTTGTTTTCATAAATCTTGGCGATGTTATAGTAAGAACTGGCT
>CAMFLD010000173.1 GCA_945957245.1 uncultured Flavobacterium sp.
AGACAGGACTACAACTCATTAAGTTCTCTGTTCTCGGAAGTGGAAGGAATTACTATTGAACAATATTATATCACTTTAAAAATTGAACGAGTAAAAGAATTATTGATGTATGATGAATTAACATTAAGTGAAATTGCCTACAAGCTGAACTACAGTAGTGTAGGTTATTTGAGTAATCAATTTAAAAAAGTAACGGGATTTACACCTAGTCATTTCAAACAACTCAAAGAAAAAAAAAGGAAACAAATTGAAGACATATAAAATGTTACAAATAGTACCGAAAATTACACAATACCCAGCAATGACTTTTGATAGAATTTTGCAGAAATAATCTATAAAATTTAATTAAAATGACACACATTTATCAAGTTACAGGAATGACCTGTTCAAGTTGCGAAGCAAAAGTTAAATCGGCTTTAATGTCTATTGAGAATGTAACTGCTGTTGAAGTTTCAAAAGAAAACAATACAGCAACTATTTCAATGGATAAACATATTGCGTTATCTGATTTTCAAAAAGCATTAGAAAACAAATACCAAATTTCAGCAGTCAATCATAATGAAGTTTCAGAACAAGCGAAATCGTGGATGGAAACATACAAACCAATCTTGTTGATTTTCTTTTACATCAGTATCGTTACGGTTCTTATTCAGTTTAAGAACCAAAACTTTAATGTCATGGAATGGATGCAACATTTTATGAGTGGTTTCTTTTTGGTATTTTCTTTCTTCAAATTACTGAATTTAAAAGGATTTGCTGAAAGTTATATGATGTACGATGTTCTCGCAAAGCGATTACCAGTTTGGGGGTATTTGTATGCTTTAATAGAGTTAGGTCTTGGACTTGCTTATTTAAGTAATTTCAATCCATTGGTTACAAACTCCATCACATTTATAGTAATGTCAATTAGCATAGTTGGAGTTTTACAATCGGTTCTAAATAAAAAGAAAATACAATGCGCTTGTTTAGGAGCTGTATTTAATTTGCCAATGAGTACTGTTACAATTATCGAAGATGCTTTGATGATTATAATGAGTGGAATAATGATTTTACATCTAATTTAAAATGAAAAAAGCACTAAACATATTGAAGTGGATTTTCAAAAAAATATTTATTAAAAAATGTTGTCAATAACAACAGTAAAAATTTAAAATTAAAAAAATGAAAAATATAATGTTTTCAGCCATAGTAATGGCTTTCGTATTGGTTTCTTGCAACCAAAAGAACAAGCAAGCAGAAACTTCAGCTACTGAAACATCTGCAACTTCTTCACAACTATATGCCTGTTCAATGCACCCAGAAGTAACAGGTAAAAAAGGAGATAAATGTTCAAAATGCGGAATGGAACTAACAGAACCAGTTACACAAACCGTTGAAAGTGTAGAAGAACCAAAATCAACTGATACAATAACAAAAGTTGAAGAAACCGCTGTTAATTCTACAGTAACACCATCAGATTATGTAACTGACATTATAACTTGCTACATAAATCTTAAAAACAAATTAGCAAAAGACGATGCTAAAGGTGCTGCGGAAAAAGGGAGAATGCTATTAGCATCGTTTAACAGATTTGACCCAAAAACGCTTGATGCAAAGCAGAAAAAAGAATATCTCGATATTGCTGATGATGCTAAAGAACACGCTGAACATATTGGAGCAAATGCAGATAAATTGGAACACCAAAGAGAGCACTTTGTATTGTTAAGTAAAGACATAAATGATTTGATTAAAGTTTTTGGTTCAAAAAGAAAGTTATATCAAGACTATTGCCCTATGGCAGACGATGGTAAAGGAGCAATTTGGATAAGTGAATTTAAAGAAATCAAAAATCCATATCAAGGTAGTAAAATGCTAACTTGTGGTTCTGTCAAAAAAACATACTAAATGAAAAAGCGCATCAAAAAAATAGCACTTATTGGAATCATTATTTTTTTGCTAATGCAATTCTATCAACCTGCTCGTAATGTTAGTTATAAGCAGGTTTCTTCATCTAATTTTACTGAAGCATATAAAGTACCGAAGAATGTTGAAACTACTTTAAGAACCTCTTGCTATGATTGTCACAGCAACAATACTAATTATCCTTTGTATTCTTATTTACAGCCCATTCGTTTCTTTATGGATGGACATATTAATGATGGAAAAAAGGAATTAAATTTCAATGAATTTGGCAGTTATTCAAAACGAAAACAAGAAAATAAATTAGATAGAATAGTTAAGGAAATTAAAGGGAATGAAATGCCTTTGAGTTCTTACACCTTAATTCACAAAAATGCAATACTTTCAAATAGTCAAAAAGAAGAAATAATCAATTGGATAAATACACTTAATAAAGATGAGTAACCTAACACAAATTATTCAACAATACAAAAATGACAACGAGAGTGTTTATAATACTTGGTTTGTTGATAATGACCAACGATTAAAAGCATTCCGAACAATTCGGCGTGGTGTTTTGCAGGTTATTGAAGATATAAAAAACAAAAGCTTCCCGAACGATTTTAAAGAAAGTAGTTTAGAGTTTGTGTTAAGTTGTATTGCAGAACAAAAACAAGTTTTTGTAGGGGTAGCACATCCTTTTTATTGGAAACCCAAATTGCGCATTCCGGATATTTATGAAAATCAAACCAACAAAATCGCTTTTGGGCAGTTTCTCGAAAATTGCATCAATGCTAAAACTGAAGAACAGGTTGTAAAAGAGATTGTAAAATTAGATACACTCAAAATTAAAGGACTTGGTCCAGCAGTTGCATGTATTTTATATTTCATCCACCCTACTTGGTTTCCACCTTTCAATACAGCAATTCTAAACGGATTTAATTTTTTATACAAGGATAAAAAGAAGCTTGGTAGTTGGACAGAATATTTAAAAATTCGTGAAACACTCCTCGAAACCAACAGCACACATAAAACTGAATTATCTAATGATTTAGGTGCAATAGCAGGGTTATGTTTTGAAATTGGAACGCAAAAAATGTTGATTGGCAATGATGAATATTTAAGTGAAGAGGAACGTAATAAGTTTGAAAAAAACATAGTAAAACGCCAAAAAGAAATTCAAGAAGAAAAGCAGGAAGAAAATTTACATAGTGAAATGCAATACCATTTATTAAAAATTGGAGCTTCATTAGGTTTTGATGTTACACCTGCTAGTAATGATAAAAGCAAAGCTTTCAATGGGCAAAGTTTTTCTTTTATTTCTATGAGTAGGTTTCCTGATTTACCTTGTGATAAAGACACACAAAATACTATTAAGCTAATTGATGTCCTTTGGTTTGAAAAAGGAACAAACAATATTATCGGTGCGTTTGAGGTAGAAAAAAGCACCAGTATTTATTCGGGAATTCTTCGTTTGTCAGACTTGTATTTTAGTATTTCCGATGGTGATGAAGTTTTCTATATTATTATTCCTGATAGTCGTGAAAAGGATGTAATTCAACAACTAAACAGACCCGCAATAAAAAATTCAAAAATGATTATCAAATATATACTCTTTTCAGAATTAAGAACCAATTGCGATGCTATTTGCAAGTTTGGATCTGACCATTCTATTATGGACAAAATTGCTAAATCAATTTAAAACACAAAAAAATGAAAATCAAAATCTCATATATATTATTCTTTCTTACGTTAGCGGTATCTGCACAAAAAACAGTCCGTTACGACTTATATGTTCGTGATACTATTGTCAATTTTTCGGGTAAAGAAAAACGAGCAATAGCAGTGAACGGACAAATTCCAATGCCTACCTTAACTTTTACAGAGGGCGATACTGCCGAAATATATGTGCATAATGAGTTAAACGAAGAAACTTCGATGCACTGGCACGGATTATTTTTACCCAATCAATATGATGGTGTACCAAACCTTACCCAAATGCCTATTAAACCGCATACAACCCATTTATACAAATTCCCTATAATCCAACACGGAACACATTGGTATCATAGTCATACTGGATTGCAGGAGCAAATTGGAATGTATGGTTCATTTGTAATGAATAAAAAAACCGATGACCCAACTTTTAGAAAAGGCATTGATGATTTACCTACGGTTCCCATCATTTTAAGCGAATGGACAGATATGAAACCCGAAAACGTTCATAGAATGTTACACAATGCGACTGACTGGTTTGCTATTAAAAAAGGGACTACTCAAAGTTATGCCGAAGCAATAAAGCAAGGTTATTTCAAAACCAAAATTGCCAATGAATGGAAGCGAATGAATGCAATGGATGTGAGCGATGTTTATTATGATAAATTTTTAATCAATGGCAAAAACGAAAGTCAATTATCCCAATTCAAAGGAGGTGATAAAGTCCGTTTGCGAATTTCAAACGGCGGAGCATCAACTTACTTTTGGTTAACCTATGCAGGTGGAAAAATCACAGTAGTTGCAAATGATGGTAATGATGTAGAACCTGTTGAAGTAGATAGATTAATAGTGGCTGTTTCCGAAACCTATGATATAATTGTTACCATTCCTGCTGATAAAACTGGATATGAACTTTTAGCAACTCCCGAAGACAGAACCAAATCAACTTCAATTTATATTGGTAGTGGCATCAAGCAGTTAGTTTCACCTATGCCAAAACTCAAATATTTTGAAGGCATGAAAATGATGAATGGGATGATGAAAATGAACGGTGATTTAGATGATATGGGAATGCAAATGTCATTGAATCAAATGGATATGAACGTGGTAATGTACCCAGAAATAACCGGTGAAACCAAAGTAAAAAAAGACGATAAAATGGGCAAAATGAAAATGACCGCTGATGATTATAACAGCAATGAACTTTCAGACATTACAACCCTAAATTATGCAATGTTGAAATCCCCAACTAAAACTAATCTTCCAAAAGATGCTCCAGTAAAAGAATTACGATTTGAACTTTCGGGAAATATGAACCGCTATGTTTGGAGTTTAGACAACAAAGTGGTTTCAGAAACAGATAAAATTCTAATCAAAAAAGGTGAAAATGTTAGAATTGTACTGTACAATGGTTCTATGATGCGACACCCAATGCACTTACACGGACACGATTTCAGAGTGCTAAATGGTCAAGGGGATTATGCGCCACTAAAAAATATAGTTGATATAATGCCAATGGAAACCGACACCATCGAATTTAACGCAAATGTTGAGGGCGACTGGTTTTTTCACTGTCATATTCTGTATCACATGATGAGCGGAATGGGTCGAATTTTTACTTATGAAAACCAAGCCTCTAACCCCGAAATTCCAAACCCAAAACTAGCACAACGCAAATTATTTGCCGATGATAGAAAGTTTCATTTTATGGGAGAAAATAATTTTGCTACAAATGGAAATGAAGGTACTGCTATGATTGCAAACACGCGATGGAAAATCAGTACATTATGGCATTTAGGGTATCACGATATGCACGGTTACGAAAGTGAAACTATGATTGGTAGGTATTTTGGAAAGATGCAATGGCTATATCCATACGTTGGTTTTGATTATCATTATAAAATGGAGGGTGGACCAAAAAACATCTTCGGTAGTGAAGAAAAAAATTGGTTCGGTCAAACCAGCAATAAAAATAATCGTCATGCTCTTATAGCAGGTATTGCTTATACTTTACCTATGCTATTTATTGCAGATTTAAGGATAGATGGTGAAGGTAAATTTCGTTTTCAATTAGGTAGAGAAGATATTCCTGTTTCAAAACGATTAAGAGCAATGATTATGATTAACACAGATAAAGAATATACTACTGGTTTAAAATATATTTTCACAAGAAACCTCGGAGTTACTTCCCATTATGATAGTGATATGGGGATTGGGTTTGGAGTGAATTTGAATTACTAAAAGTAGAGAACAGTAAATGAATTTAGTTACTGTTCTCTATTTTAAATAAATATCCTATTTTTACACCTGTGAAAATATTAACCCTCATATTATCATTCTATTTAATTGGACTTTCCTGTATGCCTTGTGCAGATGGAGAGGCGTTTTCAACATCCGAAAAAGTAGCGATAAGCAACCAATCTACACCACATCACGATAATGATGTTTGTTCCCCAATGTGTGTTTGTAGTTGCTGTGGCTGTCAAGGGTTTTCACTAAACAATGCGTTCTCATATAGTCTGATTTCCATTAAGACTATTGTTGATAAAAAAGTACCCGAATACAAATCAGTTTTTGCTTCCAATTTCTTCGGAAGCATTTGGCAACCGCCTCAGATAGCATAATGAAGCCCGAGTAATTTCGGGTTATAGAGTTGTGGAC
>CAMFLD010000174.1 GCA_945957245.1 uncultured Flavobacterium sp.
ACTTATTTTGTTGATGAGATGATTAAAGGACATTTCAGTTTCTTTAGGCACGAACATACTTTTGTGGCTCAAAACGGTGTTACTGTAATGATAGATTTTGTTCAATACAAAACTCCGTTTGGATTTTTGGGAAAACTATTTGACCAATTCCTGTTAAAGAACCATTTAATCCAATTCCTCAAAGAAAGGAATCGTTTCATAAAAGAACTTGCAGAAAGCTAAATAGCGGTTTATTTCACAAGGAGCATTAATCCTAACCAGACAATGGGAATGCTTTCCACCCAAAAAGTACTGTAATATTTTGATTTCCTCTCATCTGCAAAAAGCAGGAACAGAAATACCATAAGCGCGACAGCCAGTCGCAATAAGAAAGCATGGGAACTAAAAGTAGTCTGAAAAAAGCACAACAGGATAAAAACAAACAGCAAAACACTGCCTACAATCTTTGTCAGCAGCACTCCTATCTGCTGAGGAACCGTCTTTAAATTAGGGTCATCCAGTTTTAAGTCGATAATTTCAAAAATCAGGATGAGCACAAAAACCAGTATGAAACGCTGTATCGCTATTATAAAAACATTGAAATTAATTGGAATCCCTGCTTCAAAAATTGGCAAAAACAAGGTAACGCCAACCCAGCACAAGGCTACGATATAAATTTTAACTCCGGCCCAATTGCGGGCATTTTTTTTATTTGGAAAAAAAGGAAGCGTATAGAGCATGGTCAAAATCAGAAAAAGAAACGCGATGATTTTGGTATTCTGACCCAACTGAAAAAAATAATAAACAGCCGCTAAAAAAGACAGAAAGCTCAAACCGGCTATTAGTTTCAATTCCGTTCGCAACGTCAGTTTCTGTGTTCTTGCCAAAGCATCATATTTGACAAAATTATATCCGACAATTGTGCCAAAAAAAGCAAACAGTGCCGTAGTATTGATTTCTTTTATATCAAACAAAAAACCGGTCATTCTCACCAAAGCATAAACAGAGAGTGAGACATGAATACTACTGTTGATATAAAAGTCCAGAATACGTTTGAAAATAGCCATTACACAAAAATAATCAATATGTTAATAAGCCTTCGTTTTAGTTGAAAAAAACAGCTGTTTTAACCTAAAATTTAGAGTTTAATATTTACTTTTGTTAGCGCAAAAACAAGCACAACTAAACACACTTTAGAACTTACAATTTAATGAGAACAGACGCATTTGCATTACGCCACATAGGTCCACGTGAGAGCGACCTAAACCACATGTTCAAAACCATCGGAGTTGAAAACTTTGAGCAGTTAATATACGAAACTATTCCGGATGATATTCGTTTGAAAAACGACCTGAATCTTGATGCTCCCATGACTGAATATGAGTATACACAACATATTCACGACTTGGGCAAAAAAAACAAGGTATTTAAATCCTACATTGGATTAGGGTACCACCCTACTATCGTTCCCGCTGTAATCCAAAGAAATATTTTTGAGAACCCGGGTTGGTATACAGCCTACACTCCTTATCAGGCGGAAATTGCGCAAGGAAGATTAGAAGCAATTTTAAACTTCCAAACCACAGTTATAGAATTAACCGGAATGGAAATAGCCAATGCCTCTTTGCTTGACGAAGGAACAGCAGCTGCAGAAGCAATGGCTTTGCTTTTTGATGTTCGCTCCCGTGACCAAAAGAAAAATAACGTTAATAAATTTTTCGTTTCTGAAGAAGTACTACCACAAACCATATCGGTATTGCAAACACGCTCTACACCTATTGGAGTAGAATTAGTAATTGGCAACCACGAAAACTTCGATTTCTCTTCAGATTTTTTTGGTGCTATTTTACAATATCCGGGTAAATATGGGCAGGTTTATGATTATGCCGGATTTATTTCGAAAGCTAAATCAAACGAGATAAAAGTAGCCGTTGCTGCCGATATTTTATCTTTGGTAAAACTAACTTCTCCGGGAGAAATAGGAGCTGATGTTGTGGTTGGAACCAGCCAACGTTTTGGTGTTCCAATGGGCTACGGTGGTCCTCATGCCGCTTTCTTTGCCACAAAAGAAGAATACAAACGCTCTATGCCGGGAAGGATTATCGGTGTAACCATTGATACAAATGGAAACCGTGCACTTCGTATGGCGCTACAAACCCGTGAGCAGCATATCAAACGTGAAAAAGCCACTTCCAACATTTGTACCGCTCAGGTTTTACTGGCCGTAATGGCGGGTATGTATGCCGTTTACCATGGACCAAAAGGATTAAAATATATTGCCAATAAAGTTCATGCTTCAGCAGTTACTTTGGCAGATGCCTTGAACAAATTAGGCGTTTACCAAACAAACTCTGCGTTCTTCGATACCATTTTAGTTAAGGCTGATGCCAAAAAAATAAAAGCGATTGCAGAAAAAAACGAAGTAAATTTCTTCTACCCGGATGCGGAAAGCATTTCGATATCATTGAACGAAACTACATCTGTTGACGATCTTAACCAAATTATAGCAATCTTTGCCGAAGCTACCGGAAAAGAAGCATTCAAAGTGACTTCATTAGCAGCTACTGAAAATATTCCTGCTTCATTAATCCGTACTTCTGATTTCCTAACACACGAAGTATTCAATAACCATCATTCTGAATCTCAGCTGATGCGTTACATTAAGAAACTGGAGCGTAAAGATTTATCCTTAAACCATTCGATGATATCGCTTGGTTCCTGCACGATGAAATTGAACGCTGCAGCAGAAATGTTGCCGTTGTCTATGCCTAACTGGAACAGTATCCATCCATTCGCTCCTATTGATCAGGTCGAAGGCTATATTACTATGCTTAAAAAATTAGAGCAGCAATTGAATGTGGTAACCGGTTTTCAGGGAACTACTTTGCAGCCTAATTCGGGTGCGCAGGGAGAATATGCAGGACTTATGGCTATCCGTGCTTATCATCTTTCAAGAGGTGATGCTCACAGGAATGTATGCCTTATCCCGGCTTCTGCACATGGGACAAATCCGGCCTCAGCAGCTATGGCAGGCATGCACATCATCGTAACAAAAACCATGGAAAACGGAAATATCGATGTTGAAGATTTAAGAGCAAAAGCTTTAGAACATAAAGACGATTTATCCTGTCTAATGGTAACTTATCCATCAACACATGGAGTTTTTGAAAGTGCCATCTGTGAAATCACCAAAATAATCCATGATAACGGCGGATTGGTTTATATGGATGGAGCTAATATGAATGCTCAGGTTGGATTGACTAATCCTGCTACCATCGGAGCTGATGTTTGTCACCTGAACCTACACAAGACCTTTGCTATTCCTCACGGAGGTGGTGGTCCCGGCGTAGGACCTATTTGTGTAAACGATAAACTGGTTCCGTTTTTACCAACAAATCCGGTAATTAATGTAGGAGGAGATAAAGCGATTACAGCCATATCCTCAGCACCTTATGGTTCCGCATTGGTTTGCTTAATTTCGTATGGCTACATTTCGATGCTTGGAGCCGAAGGTTTGAAAAAAGCCACAGAACATGCTATTCTGAATGCCAATTATATGAAAACCCGTCTGGAAAATCATTATCCTATTTTATACACAGGAGAAATGGGACGTGCTGCACACGAAATGATTTTGGATTGCCGTGCATTTGAAGAAAACGGAATTAAGGTTACTGATATTGCTAAACGTTTAATGGATTATGGCTTCCATGCGCCGACAGTTTCTTTCCCTGTTGCAGGAACATTAATGGTAGAACCAACAGAATCGGAAGATTTAGCCGAATTAGACCGTTTTTGTGATGCTATGATTTCTATTCGCAAAGAAATTGCTGCAGCCTCAAAAGACGATGAAAACAATGTTCTGAGAAATGCACCACATACTTTGGCAATGCTTACAGCCGATACCTGGACTTTCCCTTACACAAGAGAACAGGCAGCCTATCCATTGGATTATATTGCAGAAAATAAATTCTGGCCAAGCGTTCGCCGTGTAGACGAAGCTTATGGTGACAGGAATTTGGTTTGCTCATGCGCTCCAATTGAAGCTTACATGTAATTTAAAATATAATTCTAAATAAAAATGGCCTCCAAAAGAGGCCATTTTTTGTTCTTCTTTTTCAAAATCTAAAAAGTTCTATAGATTCTTATATTCCAGACATAAATCATTATTAAACAAATACTTATGCTTTTTATCAAAAAAAGTATATCTTTACTAAGCAGATTATCCGAATTTCCCCTAGCGGACATTCTGTTTTACATACCGGCCCATATCTAAAACACAACCTATGAAGCAGCTAGTTACCATTATTGTTGCCGTTTTAGCTTATCCTGTATTGTACGGGCAGTCTACTGCTGAGCTTTTTAAAAACAGAAATTATCCGGCACTTGCTAAACTTGAAGACAAAGGCGATACGCTAACCCCTGAGGAATTCTATATGGTTGGTTATGCTTTCTTCCAACTGGAAAAAGACGAGAAAGCTGTTGCTTATTATGATAAAGCAATAGCAAAAGGTTTTGACAATGGTCCCATTCACTTTTACAAGAGTTTGTCTCTCACTTACCTCAAAAAGTATAAAGAAGCACTGACAGAAATTGATTTAGCTATTGAAAAAGAGCCCAACAATCAGGAATATATGAATCAAAAAGGGTTGATTTATCAAAATCAGGGCCTTGAAGACAAAGCATTGGATTATTTCGATGAAGCTACCCGCCTGCCAAATATCATGGGTGAGCCATTCTTTTGGGTTGCCTATATTTATCATGGAAAACAAGACCTTGAAAAAGCATTGAAACTTTACTATTTGGCAGCGCAAAAAATCCCAAAGGATAGCCGCTATTATGTAAATACATTGTTGTGCATTGGTCAACTGGAATATACTTATACCCAGAATTACCAGAAGTCGGCAGCCGCTTATGCTGAGGCAGTTTCTCTCAGACCGGAAGATTATGGTAATTACCCGAAACTTATTAAAGCATATAACGCAGCTAAAGAATATACAAAGGCGGATGTTGTTTTTGAAGAAATGAAAGCCGCCTATAAAAGAAAGGAACTGCCAAAGACAGATATGGAGCAAAAATTTACCGCCATTGATGAATATGAATATAACAAACAAAAACTAACAGTCTATAAATCATTTGAAGATCCTAAAAAAATCCTTGATGTGTTATACAAGGTTTATCTGTTCAACAAGACCGGAGACAAAGCTGCACGGAAATTTACGGTTGAGAAAACAATACAGGTAGCCAAAGGATTTAAATATGTCCTTTGTGAAATAACCGAAAACGAACACCTGACTTATCCTTATGGCTGGAAAACTGATATCGTTACATTGGAAAATCTGAAAGAAGCAGTCAATCAGATACTGGATGGAAAATTACAAAAGACAGCTACTTCAAAATAAGAATATGATTTATGGGTTACATTAAAAACTATTTTTCAACATTTTCGAAGGAAGCTATTCTTTAGTTGTTAAAACTGACGCCTATCATTTTTGGCAAATGTAAAGGATGTAACTTTGGGCTTCAATTTGCAGCATATGAAAGACATCGAAAACCAGGACGATTTATACTTACTTGTAGATGAATTCTACAAAAAACTACTGGCAGATCCTGCCATAAGCTATATTTTTACTGATGTAGTCAAAATAAAACTGGAAGAACACCTGCCTATACTGGTTACCTTTTGGTCTCAGGCAGTGCTGGGTACCGGTGGCTATACCAACAACCTGACACAAATTCATTTAGATGTAAGTGGGAAAGAATACCTGACTCCGGAATTGTTTAAAATCTGGCTGGATCATTTTTACCAAGCGGTAGACGAAAACTTTACAGGAATTAAGGCAGAACAAATCAAAACCCAGGCATTGAGTATTGCGACCATCATGCAGATAAAGATAAAACAACAAGGGATGTCGCATTGACATCCCTTGTTGTTTATTTTCTGATAATCTTTCTGACCGCTATATTTTTACCTTCTGTTATCTTAAGATAATAAATGCCAGCCTGCAAATCGCGAACACTGATCTCATCATCTTGCAAATGCCCTTGCCTTATAAGTTGCCCTAAAGAGCTGTATAATTCATAATTAAATGGGGGATTGATATTAAGTATCCTAACGAAATCCTGAGCTGGATTTGGTAAAACCATAATATCTGCAAGAGTAGAAGTGTTTATTCCCAATGCTGCATCCTGAAGACAGATTCCAAAACTGGCAATCGACAGTGGAATTGCATAGGCATTTTCAACCCTTATATAATAAACATTGCCAACCGT
>CAMFLD010000175.1 GCA_945957245.1 uncultured Flavobacterium sp.
GGTTATTAAGAATGTACTACAGCAGCACGAAATATCAAATGCAAAAACCGATTTGGAAAAACGCATGCTGAAAAAATACAATCTGGGTGAAATACCGTTCATTAAAATCAATCTGAAAGACCTCCATGAAACGGTTGATAATGATATTTTGGCTTTTCTTGGAAACAATAATGAGCAGGTATATGATGAGATAAAAAAGATAGATTCGCTTGTTGAAAGCCTATACCAAACTCTTAAAACCTATTTGGTTCAGTTTGAAAAACTATCCTTACTGCAATTGGATGCTACCATCAAAAAGATTGTGGAGAATCAACATTACTTCCAGTTGTATGCTAATCAGTTTCAGGGTTTGGTTGGACTTAATGCCTCAGTAATTACATTGCTTCGGACGGAATCGGTTTCTTTAGATAAACTACAGAAACTGTTAGCCGAAAAAACGCTGCAGAATTATTATGCAGGGAATTTCACCCACCAAAAATTCAATCTTGACTTATTACATCATTCAATACAAAAAATTGGTTTGCTCAATAAAGAATTGCTGGAATTAAACGGAAAATTTATCATTAGGAAACAGCAAAACGACTTTAATGAACTGATTAAAAAATCTGAAATGTCCGTTGCCGGAATGGGAGAAGCGGCGAAGCAGGAAAAGAAATCCATTTTTGAAGGCCGAAAAATCCTTGAAAACGAATTTGGAAAGTCAATGCGATACAAATCGATACGTGAGTTATCCACTTCAGAATCGGGTAAAATCATCCGTGAATTAAAGCCTGTTTGGCTTATGAGTCCGTTGAGTGTTTCCGATACGCTTCCATTAGATGAAAATTATTTTGATGTAGTCATCTTTGATGAAGCCAGCCAGATTACCCTTGAGGAAGGATTACCGCCTATATATCGGGCAAAACAAACGATTATTGTTGGAGACGAAATGCAGATGCCTCCAAGTAATTTCTTTGGAAGTTCCTCCGGGAATGAAGATGATTTGTGGTTTGATGCCGATGTAGAAAACGAATCCTTTTCTATTGATGCGGATAGTTTCCTGACCCAAGGTGCCAGAAAGTTTCCTTCAATTATGCTAGGATGGCATTACCGAAGCAAACATGAATCGTTGATTGGATTTTCAAATGCTTCATTCTATAATAATCAGCTTCTGACAATTCCTGATGTAAAAGACCATCAGAACGAGTCGGAGGAAATTATCGTAGAAAGCCCCAATGAAGCGGTTGGGAATATTCATCATCTGTATGAAAAACCAATTTCGTACCATTACATCCGCAACGGAATCTACGAGAGCCGTAGCAATGTTTTAGAGGCGCAATATATTGCCGAGATGACCCGAAGCCTTCTTTTTGAAAATAAAGGCTACAGCATCGGAATTGTGGCCTTCTCGATGGAGCAGCAAAATGAAATTGAAACAGCATTGGCAGACTTATGTGTAAAAGATAAAATCTTTGAAAACATACTCGAAGAAGAATACAAGCGAATTGAAGACAACCAATTTGTCGGTTTGTTCATCAAGAATCTTGAAAATGTTCAGGGTGACGAACGTGATATTATCATCATGAGTACCTGTTATGGTTATGATCCTCGAGGAAAAATGCTGATGAATTTTGGTCCAATAAACAAGCGTGGTGGTGAAAAACGTCTGAATGTATTGTTCTCAAGAGCCAAAAAAAGCATGTGTGTAGTAAGTTCTATCAAGTATTTCGACATTAAAAATGAATACAACGATGGAGCGAATTACTTCAGGAAATACCTTCAGTACGCAGAATTGGTAAGCCTCGGAAATCTTGAAGCGGCAAACAATGTACTTAACAGCATTGCCAATAACAACACTTCGGTTAATAGTTCTCCTACTTCCATCGCTGTAAAACTCGAGTTGGAAAAACAGGGATACTTTGTTACCGAAAATATTGGGCAAAGCAGCTTTAAATGTAGCCTGGGTATCAAGAAGTCGAAAGAAGATAGCGAGTTCATTCTGGGAATAAGCGTTGACGATGAAAATCATTATGGGAACGATGATGTACTGGAGCAATATTTCCTAAAACCGGAATTGCTTAAGCATAACGGTTGGAAACTCTGCCAGATTTACACCAAAGACTGGATTGACAATAAAAACCGCGTGCTGAAAATGCTAAATAGCGTATTAAATGACGAACCATTTTTTGAACCTTTTATCAAAGAGAACAAGGTGTCAATTGAAGCCGAAGAACCTGTAACAATCGTTTTAGAAGAAACAACTTCAGCATCAGCTGGCTCAAGCGCCAATGCTACAAGATTAGTAAATACCGATAACGGAAGTAATAAGTTTTGGGAAGTCTCGGTAATGAATGGCGAGCTATCAATCCAGTATGGAAAAGTAGGCACAAAGGGACAGAAACTCATTAAAAATTTCGATTCAGAGGCAGCTGCAATCCATGAAATGGAAAACCTTATTCGTCAAAAAAGAGCTCGGGGTTATAAAGACGCCTGATTATCTTTATAACAAGCTAATTTTATTGTGCAATAATTTCTAATGAAATAGAAACAATAAGGGTATCTAAGGAATAAAATGATATTTTTGTGTAAAATATACGCATTTTAGTCATGGCTTTAGACCAAAATATCAGAATAGCTGTTGATGCAGTTGTTTTCGGCTATCAAAACAACCAATTAAAAGTGTTGTTAATTGAACAGAAATTTAACTCTGACAAAACTTACTGGGCTTTGCCCGGAGGACTGGTTATGAATGATGAATCACTTATTAATGCAGTCAAAAGAGAGTTAAAGGAAGAAACTAATCTGCAGGTCAATTATCTCGAGCAACTATATACTTTTGGAGATGATATAAACCGAGATTCCAGAAACAGAGTTATAACCGTTGCTTACTTTGCCCTTATTGATTCTACCAATCTGGAAATAAAAGCCGATACTGATGCTGATAATGTTCAATGGTTTGGCATCAATGAAATTCCAAAACTTGCTTTTGACCATAACGCTATAATTGAAATGGCTTTTCATCGTTTAAAAGCAAAATTATCTTATCAGCCTATTGGTTTTGAATTACTTCCAAAGGAGTTTCTGTTTTCTGAATTAGAAAATCTTTACTGTACGATATTAGAGAAAGAAATCGACAGAAGAAATTTCAGAAAAAAAATGCTCAGCTTTGGTATTATAGAAGAAACTAACCGTTTTTCAACTCAAAAAAGTGGTAGACCCGCCAAATTATTTCTCTTTAACCAAGAGAAATACAATCAACTCTCTAGGGAAGGTTTTCACTTCGAAATTAAATTTGCGTAAATTTTACACAATTTATTTTGCCGAAAAGAAATATCTTTTTAGATTTGCGTAATATTTACACAAACAAAGTTGTCATGGTACTTAATTTAGATACAAACTTCCGCCCTTATACAAATGAAAAAGAAATCGAATTTCAGGCTTTTACTTTTTCAGGAGGAGAACCTCATATAAAAATTGATGCCGATTTTGACATTAGCCAGCCGGTAACCGTTACACACAGAATTAATTCCTTTAACGATTTAGGGCTTTTGCTACTTGCTGTTGATGCATTAAGACGAATGAATGTAAAAAGTATTAGTGCCTATATTCCTTACTTTCCCGGAGCACGTCAGGACAGGGTTATGATTGCAGGCGAACCGTTATCGGTAAAAGTGTATGCTGAAATAATCAACAGTCTAAAACTTGATAAAGTGACTGTTTTTGACCCCCATTCTGAGGTTACCCCTGCTTTATTAAATAATGTAGCTGTTCTACACAACTATGACTTTATTGAAAAAGTTTTAAAACAGATTGGTAAAAATGTAAAACTCATTTCTCCGGACGGTGGTGCTTTGAAGAAAGTTTATAAACTTTCTGAATACCTTGGAGGTATTGATGTTGTAGAATGTAGCAAAAGCCGTGATGTAAAGACAGGAAAACTTTCAGGATTTAAAGTATATGATGATAACCTCAATGGTATTGACTGTCTAATTGTAGATGACATTTGCGATGGTGGCCTAACTTTCATCGGGATAGCGGAAGAACTAAAAAAGAAAAACGCCGGGAAACTTTATTTGGCAATAAGTCATGGGATTTTCAACAAAGGATTTGAAGAGTTGAATAAACATTTTACAAAAATATTCACAACGAATTCTGTAAAGGATTTTGAAAACGTAGAGGTTGTTTTGATTAAAATTTAAAAAGCATGAATAAAATTAGCAGACTTGAAATAGCCCAAAATACATTAAAAATTATAGAAAATGGATGCTATCTTTTCGAAGGAAAAGAAGTTAATGTAAAACAAAAAATAAAGGACAACATAGAAAAAACGGTAACAATAGCGCCTCATGATTGGGATAAAATACTATCAAAACCGATTTTCGAATACAGCCAGAATGTAACGATTGAAGTAATTAATTCAACTTCAATAGAAGCATTATTTGCAATAAAAAATCAAAAAGTAGGAATACTGAATTTTGCATCCGCAAAAAATCCTGGCGGAGGATTCCTCGGAGGTGCTTCTGCTCAGGAAGAGAGCCTTGCAAGGTCATCAAGTCTATATGCATCATTAATGAAAGACCAAACTATGTATAAATACAATCGTAACCAAACGAGTTTTTTATATTCCGATTATATGATTTACAGTCCTAAAACGGTTTTTTGGTTTGATGATAATGGAAATGCTATGGAGGAAAGTATTCTAATTGATGTTATAACTTCACCAGCTCCTAACAAAGGGGCGATGTTACAACACAATAGAACAGAAGAAATTGCATTGATTGAAGAAGTATTTTTAAAAAGAATCCGGTATGTTCTTCATTTAGCAAACCAAGTTGGAATAGAATATCTAATTCTTGGTGCCTGGGGCTGTGGTGTTTTCAGAAATGAATCTTCGGAAGTTGCCAAACTATTCCAAAAAGTCATAGAAGAAGAATATTCAAAAGCATTTAAAAAAATTGTCTTCGCAGTATTTGATACTTCAGAAAAACAATTGAATTTTAAGGCATTTGAAAAAATAATATAAAAAATGACATCAGATGACACTAAAAGTATTAGCAAATTCCTGAGCCTTATTTTGAGGCATGCTCCGGAAACCATTAACCTGACTCTCGATGAAAATGGCTGGGCGATAGTAAGTGAATTGCTTGAAAAATTTAATATTCAGAACAAAGGAATAAGTTTCGATGAGTTACGCCACATCGTTGAAAACAACGATAAAAAAAGGTTTGCTTTTAATGAAGATTTGACCAAAATAAGAGCTAGCCAAGGACATTCTATTACCATTGATCTAAATATCGAAGCAGTAGAACCGCCTTCTGTCCTTTTTCATGGAACAGTAGCAAAATTTATTGATGCAATAAAAGAAGAAGGGCTTCAAAAAATGAGTCGCCAACATGTTCATCTCAGTAAAGACCTTGAAACCGCTATCAAAGTTGCCAGTCGAAGAGGAAAACCTATTGTATTAACCATTGATGCCAAAAAAATGGCTGCTGACGGATTTCTCTTTTTCTTATCTGAAAATAACGTTTGGCTCACGGATGAAGTTCCGGCAAGATATATTCAATTTTAAAAATGAAGCGTACTTTAGCTATAGGAGATATACACGGAGCTTACAAAGCCCTAATTCAGGTTTTGGAACGGGCAGCAATAACTTCTGAAGATACTCTGATTTTTTTAGGTGATTATGTTGACGGATGGAGTGAATCAGCTGAAACCATAGAATGTTTAATTAATCTGACTAAAACAAATGAATGTCATTTCATTTTAGGAAATCATGATTTATGGTTTAGGCTTTGGCTAGAGTTTGGTACTTCCAATCCGATTTGGGAAGAAAATGGTGGAAGAGCTACCAAAGAGAGTTACTTAAGAACAGGATTACTGACCGATGAAAACCATAAATCCTTCTTCAAAAATTTGAAAAATTATTATTTGGATGAAAGTAACCGACTATTCATTCATGCCGGTTTTACTTCGATTCACGGAGTTGGTAAAGAAGAGTATGAGTCTAATTATTATTTTGACCGAACACTATGGGAAATGGCATTGATCATGGACAATCGAATAAAAAAAGACTCTGTTCTTTTTCCGAAAAGGCTGAAACACTATAATGAAATTTTTCTAGGCCATACTCCAACAATTAACTTCAACAAAGATGTTCCAATGAACGCCATAAATATCTGGAATGTTGACACAGGAGCCGCATTTACCGGGAAATTATCAGCACTTGATGTTACTACAAAAGAATTTTGGCAAAGTGATAATGTTCCTACT
>CAMFLD010000176.1 GCA_945957245.1 uncultured Flavobacterium sp.
GTATGACGGAGTCATATTTACCACTACCGGTGCACATCCCTGTGATAGGGTTCCTATACAGTTTTCTAAGATATTATTGTAGCAAATCTCAGTTGCTCCGGGATAGATGGTGTTGTTTGCATCGTTGCAGTCTCCACCACCTAACAATCCTGTTGTGGTATAACCGGCACCAGGAGAGGTACATGATGAAACCGCTGTTCCTGTATAATAGTGGTCTCCATCAGCATCCAGATACCATTGTGGTTGAGCTGTAATAGTGATGTTTGCCGGTGCACTTGTTGCAGAACATCCATTAGTATCAGTATAAGTGTAAGTATAAGTAGTACTTGTCGTTCCTGTATATGGATTTGCAACACTGTAAACCCCAGAACCACCCGCTGGTAATCCTGAACCTGACAATGTGATAGAGGTACCTGAGCATCCGGTTACATCAGAAGCTAAAGCAGTTGGTAATGCATTAACTGTTACAACTCTGTTTGCAGTTGCAGGACCATTACATCCTGTTGCTGTAGCAGTAATAGTTGCACTTCCATTAAATGCAGCATCCCAATTCATAACACCCGTGTTGGCATCAATAACACCAGCAGCTGATGGAGCAACTGAATAAACCAATCCTGTTGAATTAGTAGCAGAAGCAGTGTAAGTTGTATCCGGAGCATTTTGACAAACTGTTGTAGCTCCGGCAGAGAAAATTGGAGTACCTACATTTGGTGTGATACTTACCGTAGCACTACCTGAAACAGCATTAGAACAAGCTCCGTTGCTGGCAGAAACCAAAACTAACGTTTGAGTAGCTGTAGCATTGTTTACAGTAACGGTAGCAGAACCGCTTCCATTAAGAGTAACATTATTTGCAACTGAATTCAAAGTATAATTTACTACTGCATTTGCAGTTCCATTTAATGTAAATGAAGCTACACTACCTGAGCATATTGGACTAGTTCCAGCTGTAACTGATGCAGTTACTGGCTGACATGGCGTTCCTAATACAGTAAAGTTATCTATTCGGCCTGTTCCACCTGTTGCAACAGTTCCATTTTGCAGGGATACTGTGCTACTATTTACTACTCTAAAATAAATCTCGCTTTTTCCATTCAACACTGAAATACTGCTTAAGTCAAAGCTTAGAGTTGACAATGACGTAGCCTGAGTCGCTGTTGATGACCAACCAATTGCTGCAGGAGCTGAAGTTTGCGGAACGGAATATGAAGTAAAATCAGTATATCCGCTGGCACCACCTGTAGTTGTACTATATTGAATTTTAAAATCTCTTGGTCCTGTATTACTTCCTGTCTGGTCAAGCAAAATCTTAATCGCTGTGTAACCTGAAGTATTCACTTTGAATTGGAAATAATCTCCAACAGCCCAATTATTAGAACTTACAGATTTTGAAGAACCGTTTCCGGCCACATTTGACCAGGTAGTAGCAGAAGAAGTATGTACAGCAGTAAATGAAGTACCTGATGTTTGCAATCCGGCATCAGCAACTGCTGAACCTGCCGAAACATTTACCGTAGCTCCGGTATTTGTAGTTGTTACCCCTTCAAAAGTCCATTTTGCAATTGGATCTACAATAGTCACTGGAGTTGAAACCTGTGTAAATGTTGAAGCATCTGCTTTAAGAGAATAACTTCCAGCGGTATCAAATTTGATATCATTATAGGTTACGACACCTGCAGTAGCTCCTTTAGACAATGTCGTTGCGCTTATTGCTCCCGGACCTGATGCAGTAATTGTAATAGCACCCGTAAAGTTAGTATCAATAGTTTCTGAAGCGGTACGAGCCTCAACACGTACTTGCGCAACATTAGAGTTAGTAACTCCATTTGTTGGAGGTGTTACGAATACTAAATGTGTTGCTGTAGGAGCAGGAATGTTAAATGTTCCTGAAGTAGCTAAAACTGTAGTTCCGGAAACATTTGGTAAACTAAATGTTATAGTAGCTCCGGTTACCGCTGCCCCACTTGTTGCCGTTAAGTTGGTAAAAGTAGCTGTTCCGTTAACGCCGCTTACCGGATTTGTTCCATTTAAAGTCCATGTTCCAACACCCACTGTTGCCTGAACTGATTGAGTACTGGTAGTAGCATTGTTGTATTTATCCTGTATCAATACAACTGGTTGTTGTGCCAATGTTCCTCCGTTAGTTGCAGGAGCTGTTGGTTGTTGGCTTATTGATAATTTTGCCGGAGCACCAACCAACATTAATTGCGTCACTTGGGCATTAGTATAATTAGTAGCAACAATATCAATTGTTTTATTACCCGGAGTTCTTAATAAAGTATTGCTGGCATTAGCAGGATCAAGCGTAATATTTCCTGCAGAAGTTGTAAATACTAAACTTGTAGCACCAATTTTAACACTGGTTATAGCACCACGATAATTAGAATTATCAGGAGATAAAGTGATTGAAAACGGTGCATCCACACTAGCCGGAGTAGTTGTAAGGCTTGGCGCATTATCATTAATTGTTTGTGTTCCTGAAGCTGATGAACTTCCAGCAACAAAAACTCCAGTAGTTGGACTTGTTATACTTGAATTTGACAAACCATTAACGGTAATAGTTTTTCCGGGAGTTGCTCCACTTGAGATAGAAGCTGTAAGCCAGAAATAATAAGGAGTTCCGCTGGTTAAAGTCTGAGAATCACTAAATGTAATTGTTTCCGTATTCGTAGCTACTGATTTTGATGAAGATTGAGCAGTACCAAATAATGAAGCTGAACCAAAAGTATTAGTAGTACTGTACCATAATTTGAATCCATTAGCCGCTATATCCGCACTGGTATATCCGGAAGCTGCGCCTGCTGTTACAAAATTAATATCGGTTACAGTTACATTTGAATTAGAGGCTGTTAATTGTGCTCTTGCAATAATTGCATCTGTAGCATTTACCAAAACAGTTCCTGCCGTAACAACCGTATTATCGGCAATGGTAACAGTTGGTGAAATAATTGTTTGCGTTCCTGAAGCACTAGTACTTCCTAAAATTGATGTTCCTGCTGAAGTAACTGACGCATTGCTCAAACCATTTACATTAATTGTATGGGATGGAATAGCCGATGAAGCAACATCAACAGTCAACCAGTAGTAATAATCTCCGGGTGATAAAGTTTCCGAAGTTGAGAAAGCTAAAGTATCACTGTTAGTAGCAGTAGCCCCTTTAGAAGATGATACTGCTCCAAGTGGAGTATTGGTATCAAATGTTGAAGAAGCGGTTTTCCACAATCTGAAACCATTAGCAGCAATATCCGACTGAACATAAGCTCCTGAAGAACCTGCTGTAACAAATTGGATTTGGCTTACACTGGCTGTACCACCGGCAACAGTTAGTTTTGCTTTGCTGATTACAGTAGTATTAGTTCCTCTTAGAATACTCGCAGCACCTGTTTGTGTTCCGTTATCAGCAATTGTGATTGAAGTCGCTGTAATGTTTTGTTGGTTTCCTGTCGCTGACCCTGTAACCGTTTGGTTTGCAGTAATATTTGAGTTTGATAATGAAGCTGTAAATGTTCTGGCATTTATGGCTCCCGAATTAACATCGGCAATTAGCAAATAACGTTTTGCTGTTCCACCAGTTAATGTTTGTGCCAAAGATGAAAAAGACAATGGGTTTCCATTAGTAAAACTTGCAGTTCCAATAGCTGAAGAAATTTCTCCCGAATCAGCTAAACCATTATTATTGGCATCAACTATCAATCTGAAATTTGATAAATCACTACTACCGGCATCACCTGAAGTTTGGATATTTGCGGCAGTAAAATTAAATGCAGTTGTACAAGAACTTGGAGTTAAAGTAAAGCCGTATAACACTACATTATTAGTCCCTGCTGCTATATTTCCAGCTGCAGGAGTACCGGTATTAGATAATGTAATGCTTGGTGTAACTGTTGTAGAAACAGTAATATCAAAGGTTGTAGCAACGTCGCTTACATCAATAACCCTAATATAATAGGTTGTTCCCGCTACCGCATTTTGGAAATCTGCAGTTTCATCGCTTGAACTTGAACTATTGGCAATTGGGGTCAAACTTGGTCCGTCACCACCAAATAGTTGTAATCTTCCGGTCGTAGATGTTGGACATGTAGAAGCATAAACTTCAAAATCAATATTTTCAGAATTATTTCCCGGGAAATTAATGTTGATAGTGTGATTTCCTGAGCATGTTGGAGTGAATGAATACCAAACATCTCTGCTGCTTCCGTAATCAATTGTTGAACCAAAAAAAGTTCCGCCACTATTTGTATTACCTACCGTTAACGCTGTAGCAGAAGCACATGTATCGTTTACAGGCGGTTGATCTGGTGTTGTGAAAGCCCATGTAGTAGTATTGCTAAAACCCGCAAAGGCTACATCCTGTGTATCCGTTATTGCTCCGGAATCAACAGTTACATAGTAAGAAGTCGAATAATTTAAATTATTAGTCGGATTAATGGTCGCTGTAGTACCTGAAAAACTAATCAATCCTGAATTGAATGGAAAAGATTCGATTAGGTTAGAAGAAGAGTCATAAAGTTTAATGAAACCTGTGGTTCCCGCTTTGACATTTTCGCTAAAAGTGATTATGAGGTTAGATGCCAAAGCAACTGTCGTAGCTCCATTAAGTGGATTTAAGGAACTAACTGTAGGTGCAGTAACATCTTTGAATGTCTGAAGGCCTCCATTTGTAGTCGATGGTGTTGGTGAGTAAGTAGCATTTGCAATAGTTAAATTTGTCGAAGCAATAGCATTTACACCTATCGTATTGTTATGAGTAGCCGTATTTTTTACATCGGCGGTAATAAAAATATATCCTGTAGTTCCGCTACTTATTAGTTGTGAAGTAAAGCTTGGGAATGTTTGACTACCCGCAGTACTCAAACCTGTTGTTAATGTACTAAGTGTTGCATCACCTGCATCTAAAGTAGCATCAGTAGAATAACGCACTTTTAAATTAGTAATATCTGAAACTGCATAAGTCCCTGTTGTAGTACAGGTCATTCCCGATAAAGTTGCATCACCTGTAGATATTCCCAACTGAATCTTGTTTAAAACAACATTTGTTGTTCCCTGACTAACATTTGCAGCTGCTACTTGTGTTCCATTATCAGCTAAAGCAACTGTAGGTGTTGCTGCACTTGGTGTTACGCTGGCCCAGGTTGTTCCCACACGCATTTCATCCATTTGTATAAATGGCGTTGCCGTAGCACTGTCCTGTCTTACAAAAACAGCTGCTACTGCAGTTAAATCTGTACCTGTGGCTGCTGTTGCATTTGTGGTTGGCTCTGTAGTAGCTCCTAAGGCTGGGTTAACCCAAATTTTTCCAACATCATTGGCAGTCCCTGTGGTTATCTGATAAGCTGAAACGATAAAATAAGAAGTTCCTACAACATAATCAGTAGCTAACCAACTCACCGTGGAATTACTTCTTGTACTAATACCTATATTGAACTTGGTAGCATCAACAGAACTTTTTCTCGTCCAAACACATGCTCCATAAGTAGTACCATTTGAGCCCAGTCCTGTAAAATAACCTCCTGCGGTTCCTAAACTACCCAATGAGGATACATTGAGAATAAAAGAAAGATATACAGTAGCATTTACGGTTGAAGGTTGTGAAGTAAAAGTTCTGGAAGGATCTGCTCCTGCCCCATCAAACGCAATCTTATTTCCAACTGAAGCAGTTAAACCTGAATAACTAAGGCTTCCGCTCGTAACCAGAACCTCATCACCTGTGTTGTTGTTTGTCCACACTGAACTACTTTGAGTAGGCAACCCGTTAGTAGCATGAGGGGTGTAATTAAATGTCTCTGTAATCAATTGTGCCCAACTTCCATTCCATCCCAATAAAAGAAGTAGGATGAAAATCCAGGAAAGAAGCGTTCGTTCCTTCCTAACTTCTGAACGCATGTTGGATTGCGAAAGAATCTTAGCGTACTGTTTTACCATAATAATTTAAAAGTTTTATTTGTTAATGACGAAGGACAAAAATATAGATAAAAAAATGAAAAAAGCCAAAAATAGATTAACTAATTGTTAACCTATCTTCATAAAAACGACCAAAAGCACATAATTATCCGCAAACGATATAGTAGAAAATATGTCTATCATTCAAATCTTACAACAAAAAAGCCTCCGATAATCGGAGGCTTTTATTTATTAGTTAAAGATAAAATTATCTCTTAACAACTCTTACCGTTTCAACACTATCCTCCTG
>CAMFLD010000177.1 GCA_945957245.1 uncultured Flavobacterium sp.
GTAAAATGCCTAGTTATAATACGTTATACAAAATAATCTCAAAAACATAACGTTCAAAAAACAACAAACATTTTATTTTCTAAACTTAATTCACTAAAAAACAATATGTTTTATTTTGATTTATAAGAAAAAAGTTTAGCTTTGTTACAAGTCTAGTATTAATATTCGTCTCAAGAAAATTATATCATTCCTCTAATCCATTACAGTTGTATAAAACTGTGGATGATTTTAACTAAAAGCAAGTTAATTATTAAGCTAAACTGAAAACAGAAAGATTTAACTACCAAAAACAAAAAATTATGCCTACAGAACAAACAATCACGGAAACTTATTGGACGATTTGCTATAAAAAAGTTTGGAAATTAGATATTCCTTATCCTTGTAAAAAGGAAAGAACTGTTACACAATATTGTTATAAATTTGATTGGTACTGGCATATGAAAATTTCTTTTATATGCTACTACAGAGGATGTGAAGCTGGAACTTTATATGCAAAATGGGGGATTTGCAATAGTGTTTTTTGGTATTCCTATAATACAAATTATAATACTTGCACAACCGACAAGTTCAATCAAATTGGTACATGTTAAACATGGAAATAAAAGAAATAAGAGAAGTTAAAGAACTAACTGATAAGCTTGGGACAACCGTTACATTTAGTATTAATAGTTTAAGTGATGAAGAAAATAAAAAATGGGAAATCAAATTCAATAGCGTATTGAATGATTGCGGTTGTAATAGCGGAAAAAAATACTTGTTCTTCATTATGCCTTTTATACTATTATTGCTAATGTTAATTATTATATTTACTTCAATTTCTAAATTTCAAATCATACTTATATTTTTTTTATCAATCTTTTTAGTTGGTACTTTGGGAAAAATAAACGGTTTGAAAAACAGGAAACAAATGCTAAAAGATACAATTGAGGAATTTTTTAAAATTAATATTATTAGTTAAAGAATTGCAATTTATTATGCTGACTTTCAGAACTGTAAATAAAACATAAAAACTATCTGAACCTAATTTCTTATCTCATTTTTTTTAACTTGCAGATATTGTATTCAGCACAAGAGTATTAGTCTATATTTTGTACACATCATATGATTAAATGGCTAAATGACATTTTAGGAATTTCTAATGAAGTTTCTGTCCCTACATTAATTTCAATTATTGTCTTTGTATTAGGAGGAACAATTAACTTTTTGTTCAATCAATTTAATGCTATGCATAAAAGAAAAGTTCATAGAAAAACCTTTTTAATGCTTATAAAATATATCATAACCGATATAAAAATTAAAGAAAGGAATGTAGAAAATTTAAAAAATCAAATTGAACTAACCTATGAAGAAGGATGGACATATACCCAAAAAACAATAAGTTATTTAGATACAATATTTGAATTTGATTTCGAAGAAATGTTTTATTCCTTTGATAAAAAGTTTTTTTGGGATTCTTCAAAAAATGTAAAATACAAAGCCTTTCACAAAATATGGGAAATACTTAGAGAATTAAAATTCTTTGAAACTCAAATTTCTGTACATCTGGACGATTTTACAAAAGGGTTTGATGAGAGACATGTAAAATATAATGAATCTATGGCAATTTCTAGAGATTATATTGTACAACAGGCGAACAATGTTCAATTTGAAAAATATCTAAAAGATAATCCCATTTTATTAAAATATCTTGAAGAAGAAAAAAATATTTGGCTCGCTTGGAATGATTTAGGAGAAATGAGATCGCATTATTATTATTCATACAATCATTTAGTTAGACCTTTACTTTTACTTAATCGAAAATACCCTCATTTAAGTATAACCATAGATTATACTCGCTCATTATTAGATTGTGAAACTGCATACTATGAAATTAAGAATGCTGTTGAAACCTACAAAGGAATATTCACAACTTATCATCAATTTTATAAAAACAGAAATCGATTACTGAAAAAATGTTTAGATATAATTCATAATTAAGTCTATTCCTGACAGCTCGGATTTCCACTCTCAGATTTATACTATCGGAATCCTAATAACCACCTTTGTTCCGCACACTTCGTCCTGTTCGTTTAAAATATCGGAATACGTAATAAGCTCTCTAAGTTGGGTTTTGGAATTCAGCAATTGCAAACGCTGTTCTATTAATTGCGTGGAGAATGAATTGTGTTGGGTTTGATTTTTAGCTTTAATTGCAGCCGATTTTTCCCGACCAATTCCGTTATCAATGACGGTGCAGGTAATCTGGGTTTCCTCGGGGTCAATTTCAAAATGCACCTGAAGGTTCTTTGTGCCTTTTTTGTGCATCAATCCGTGCTTCAGGCTATTTTCTACAATAGGCTGAATGAGCATTGGCGGGATTTTGTGATAATCTTCATCAATGGACTCCGAAATGGAAATAGTATAACTGAAATCGTTATTAAACCTTAGTTTTTCGAGTTCGAGGTATTTGGTCAGGATTTCTTTTTCATCTGCCACCGGAATTTGCTTTTTGCCCGAAACCTCAAGTATTTGGCGTGTTAAATACGTAAAGTTGTTAAGCTGTTCATTGGCCGCTAATTTATCGCCATACATAAACTGCATTTGGATGCTGTTGAGCGCATTGAAAATAAAATGCGGATTCATTTGGCTCTTGAGTGCTTTGAGTTCGCTTTCGGTGACTTTCTTTTCGGCTTCGAGTAGTTTTTCGGCTTCGACTAATTTGTTTTGAAGCAGTTCGTTTTTCTTTCGTTCCTTAAATCGGGAAAACAAAATATAAGCCGTAGAAGTAACCGCCAGGAAAAATAAAAGTGCCAGATAGAGCATAATCGTTTTTCGTTTGGATTCTAATTCGGCAATTTGGTTTTTTTGGTTTAAAGCTTTGATAGAGGCTTCCTTTTTCTCCGTTTCATAGTTGTAGGTAGCTTTCAGCGCTATGTCTTTGCTTTCATCAAAATAAATTTTCTCGCTTATATCTGAAGCAATCGATTGATAATAAAACGCTTTTTCATAATTTTTTTGGTTGGCATAAATCCGGCTCAGGATATCGGCCGCATTTTTCTGATCGGACGGATATTTGGTTTTTTGGGATAAGTTATAGCCAATTAAGCCGTATTCGAGGGCTTTTTCAGAATTGTTTTGGGCAAAATAAATCGCCGCTAATTTGATGGCCACTTTTGAATAATTAATATCGCTGTTGATTTTTTTAAACAGTTCCGCTGCTTTGATATAATGGGTTTTAGCCTGCTCGGGTTGGTGTTGTTTCAAATAAATATCGCCGTAGTTTTTATGTGAAGCTGCTATAAAATCAACATTGTCCATCTGCGAAGCTAACTTAAAAGCTTCCTTATTGAATTTTAATGCTTCTTCTATTTTGTTTGCATTTAAATTGGCTGCAGCCAGACTGTTCAATACTAAAACCAGCCTTTCTTTGTTGTTGGTTTTGCGGTTAATTGCTAAGCATTTTGTGTAATAGGCACTACTGGTTTTGAAATCTTTCTGATTGTCAAATATGCGTCCCAAAGCAAAATTGGTGCGTTCCAACCCTTCCGAATCGTTCAGTTGTTCAAATAATTTCAACGCCTGAAGATTGTATTTTATGGATAGTGAATTATTGCCCAAATTATTGTAAACATATCCCAAATCAGTCAAAACATAGGCTATTCCCTGTTTGTTTTTAGACAACAGTGCAAACTGATATGCTCTTTTCATATAAACCAAAGTACTGTCCATTTTACCCAGATAATCAAACGCTGTCCCGATATTTTGCAAAGCCAATGCACTGCCGTAATGATACTTTATGCCCGATGCTATCCTGTATGACTTTTTATAGAATTGTATGGCATTTTCAAAGGCTTCATGGTACAGTTGAAAAGCGCCTTCGTTGTTATAGGAAATCGACAAATATTTTGTGTACGTTTTTTTTAGGGTTTCATTTTTTTCGCTTTTAGATTTTTCAACTGCAATTTTATAAAGCTCCTGATTGTATTGTATCCAAATGTTTTGGTCATTTTCGGCTTCTATCAGTTCGTTTAAAAAATAACACCTAAGCGTATCCTGCTGCGGATGGTTTTTTAATTTTTGCAATAGAGAATTACTGCTCTGAGCAAAAAATGAATTGCCGGAAATCAAGAAAAAAAAGATACTGATTATCCGCAAATTCATTTATAGAATATTATTAAGCTGCATGAATTCTTCAAATTCCTCTTTCTTTTCCCTTGAAATAGGCAACAATACTTTGTCATCATAAGTTACCGACAAACCCTCTTTTTTACTGTATTTTTTGATTTGCGATACGTTGATAAGATACGAACGGTGAATCCTGAAAAACCGTTTATCAGAAGATAATAAATCTTCAAAATGCTTTATCTTTTTTACGGTCAGGTCACTGCCGTTTTTGTGATGGATTAGGGTATAAGAACCATCAGCTTCAAAATAAAGGATATCATTCAAATCCATAAAAACGATGCCATCTCCTATAAGGATTCCTATTTTCCTGATTCCCCTTTCGGATAAGTTTTCCTTAAGCACCATAATGTTATCCGAAGCATTATTTTTGCCCAAAAGTTTGTTTTCTACTTTTTCAATGGCTTCTTTGAGTTTGCTGATGCCTATTGGCTTCAACAGGTAATCTGTGGCTGAAACCTCAAAAGCCTTGATGGCATATTCGGAATATGCGGTGCAGAAAATTGTTTCAAAAGTAGGTTTGTTAAAATAGTCAAATAAGGCAAAACCATTCTCATTAGGCATTTCAATATCCAGGAAAACCAAATCAACTTGGTTTTTATTGATGAGTTTTACCGCCGATTTTACGTCTTCTGCTTCTGCAATGATTTCAACAGACGGGCAGAATTCACCGATAAAATTGCTTAGTATCAAACGGGCATTTTCCTCGTCATCGACAATTATGGCCTTGATGGTTTTCATTTTGAAATCATTTGGGAGACAATATACGCTTTTAAAAAGAAAAATCCGCCCAAACCTGTAATGCTCTGAGCGGTTTCCACTAAAAAAATGCTACTTATTACTTACTTAATGACTAATTTTTGAACTGATACTGAGTTGTTTTGTCCTTTGACTTTAATCAGGTAAACTCCTTTTGAAAGATTTGAAACAACTATCTGTTTGCTGTCAGTTACCAAAACTTTCTGTCCTTGTAGCGAATAGATTTCTACAGATTCTAACACATCTTCCATTTCAATAGTGACCATATCAGAAGCCGGGTTTGGATAAATTAAAGCTTTTTGTTTTGGACTGATTTCCTGATTTGCCAAAGTGTTATTGTTAAACAAATTAACCACTTGAGCATCGGTAACTGCATAATTGTAGATTTTCAAATCATCGATAGCGCCATTGAAATATCCTGCAACGCCACTTTCCGTGAGTCCTAAGGTAAAAAGATCATTGTTGTTGGCCGTAAACCAGCTTCTTGCTGAAGTCCCTAACAGCGTCCCGTTTTTGTATATTTTAGAATTGGATCCGTCATATACAAATACAAAATGATTCCATTCTGTGCCATTCAAATTTGTTATCGTATGGCTGGATGATGGCGCAAAATAATTCACCGAACCGCCATTAATATAAACTCCATTGAAGTTGCTGCTGCTTCCGTAACAATAAATGAAATTGTAACCCAAGCCATTAAATGCATTAAGTTTTACCCAAAGCGAAACGGTTCTTGCTGTCGCTCCGTAAGGCAATCCGGTAATTGTTGCCGTGGTTCCTGTATTGTTGATGTTTAAAGCTCCATTTGCAACTCCGTGTCTGTCGGTAGTAAAGGAAGTACCCGAATTTGAGGAAAAGGGATTCGTTCCATAAATGTTGTTGTAGGTATTATCAAAAGTATATTCCGGAGAATAACTTCCATAATAAAAAGAGCCTACAGCCGAGCTTGTGGTTCCTGCTGAATTAGTTGCCTCAATCTGGTAAAAATAGACATTACCAAGCTGAAGTACTCCGCTTATATCAACACTTCCCGGAGTAGCAGCTCCTACAGGCGCACTAAATCCCGGTACTGAATAGGGCAAGTTATTGCTTGCCGAACCATATCGTACTAAAGAAGTTGTAGCGGCATTGTTGGGTGTTAGCGTATAGCTAATAACGCCATTATTAACGACTATATTGGAAATCGTCGGGACTGCCGGAACAGTATTAGTAGCTGTCTCTTATACACATCTGACGCTGCCGACGATATGCAGTGTGTTGGT
>CAMFLD010000178.1 GCA_945957245.1 uncultured Flavobacterium sp.
GATCAGCCTCGGTCTCGTGGGCTCGGAGATGTGTATAAGAGACAGAAGTACATCCCCCGGAAGTTGCAGTTATAGTATAAGCCGTTCCTATTACTGCTCCTGAAATCGAACCACCAGCTCCGGCAGTTGGTCCTGCAGGAGAGAAACTATAAGTATTGGCCGCATTGTAATTGGTGATCGTTGTAAATCCGTTAGCCGCACATGTCGGAGCTGTTGTGATTACCGTTGGAACCGCAGGCGTTGTAAGCTGAATAAGATTGGTAAAAGAAGCGGAAGGTGCCGAAGTACAGCCACCAGTAGTAGCTGTTACTGTATACGCCGTTCCGATAACTGCTCCCGAAATTGCTCCGCCTGCTCCGGCAGTTGGTCCTGCAGGTGAGAAATTATAAGTATTGGCCGCATTGTAATTGGTAATCGTAGTAAATCCATTAGCAGAACAGGTCGGAGCTGTTGTGGATAGAGTCGGTACAGCTGGCGTAGTCATCTGAATAAGATTGGTAAATGAAGCAGAAGCGGCAGAAGTGCATCCACCACTTGTAGCTGTTACTGTATAAGCTGTTCCGATAACTGCTCCTGAAATTGATCCGCCTGCTCCGGAAGTAGGTCCCGCAGGAGAGAAACTATAAGTATTGGCCGCATTATAATTGGTGATTGTTGTAAATCCATTAGCCGCACATGTCGGAGCTGTTGTGATTACCGTTGGAACCGCAGGTGTAGTCAGTTGAATAAGATTGGTAAAAGAAGCGGAAGGCACAGATGTACATCCCCCGGAAGTTGCAGTTATAGTATAAGTCGTTCCGATTATCGCTCCTGAAATCGTTCCACCTGCTCCGGCAGTGGGTCCTGCAGGAGAGAAGGTATAGGTATTAGTGGCATTGTAATTAGTAATCGTTGTAAATCCATTAGCAGAGCACGTTGGTGCTGTGGTCGAGATTGTAGGAATTGCGGGAGATATACATGAAGTAGCTGTACAGGTAAGCGATGCTGCTGTAAAACATGTTCCGGATCCACCAACCGGTGTTACAGTTATTGTTACATTATCTCCCGGAGATAAAGAATTTATTGTGCAGGTTAATAGATTGCCAATATTCCCCGGATTTACAATTGGACCAGAGTTAATCCGGTAGGATATAGTATATGATGTTGCTCCTGTTACTGCTAACCAGTTAAATTGAACTGAATTTGGAGTTAATGTTCCGCAACTTATAACTGGACTTTGTGAAGGTGTATAATTAACTGTTACGGTGTCAGAAGCAGTGCATCCTCCACTACTGTTTGCTGTTAAGGTATATGTAGTCGTTGTTGTTGGGCAAACCGTTGGAGATAAAGTATTTGAATTACTCATAGCTGTCGTTGGTGACCAGGTATAAGCGGGTACGTTATTATTAAATGTTATGGTCCAACTTGTAATACTTCCCGTATCGAGGGCGGCATCATCCTGAACGAATAGTTGCCAGGTTCCATTTGCAGTGCATCCGTTAAGAACATTAAAAGACTGCTCTGGTGAAAAATTACCTGTAAAAGGAGCAGTTCCTGAAGTTATTGAAGTTGCTGCTGAGGGTGTGAAACAGGTATTGGTATAATCGGCATCGAATCCACCATTATTGGTTGATAATTCAAGTCTTGTTCCATCCGGGCATTGAAGATAAATATCCAAATCGGCATCAAAGGGATGAGTAATGTTCAAACAAACCGAAGCAATCGAAGAAGCTCCAATTACAGCAGGTGCAAGTCCAGAGGTGACAATAGGTGAGTATACTCCGGTTGTACTTCCATCAGGAATATTATAATTCGTTGAATTAGTAAAAGAAATTGGTCCAACAAATCCTGTTGCATTAGTAGAGCCACCTAATGTAAGACAATTTCCCGGGCAAACTGAACCGCCAATTCCGGCATCAACTGTTGGAATTGGACTCACATTTACAACTTGTGTAATAGCATTTTGACATCCTCCGGGAACAGCGGTAAGCAATAGTGTTACGTTATGTGGGCCTGAAGTGGCAAAAGTATGTGTTGGATTTTCTAAATTAGATGTAAAACCGTCTCCAAAATTCCAATTGTAAGTGAAATTACCATTAGTAGTATTGGTAAATTGTGTAGCAGTTCCTAAACAGGCTGTAGTAGCTGTAAATGTTGGATTTGGACTTGCAAAAGTGGCTGTTGTACCTGCAAAACTCATTGTAAAACCTGAGGTCGATGCAGCCGTATACCGATCTACTAAAATAGTATAAGTCTGTCCTGCTACAACATTAAATGTTGGCTCGCACTGCACTCCGGGACAACCTAATCCTGTAGTTCCGGCAGCGCCTGTTGCTGGATCCCAATTACAGACTAATTCTGTTCCGGGGCAAGAGGTCGTAGTGTTGTAAACCGCAAAATCATAATCAATTACTGAAGTTGGAGTAATAGCAAATGCCAAAACTCCAGAAGTAGCAGCTGTGAATGAATACCAATTTGAGGATCTTTCCCCTGGCGAACCAAAACAACTGGGAGCTTCAACAGTACTACCAACCCCTCCGGGACCATTGGGTACAGTTATACTGCCTAACCCACATAGTGTTTGTGCTCCGGTGCAATCCTGTGTTGGTAGGGTTGGACCTACAGGTAAAGACTCCTGTGCACATATTCCAAAAGTACCTGTAGTATTTCCATTTCCATCAACAAGCAGGTAATAAGTATTTCCGACGGTAAGCCCATGAAGGATAACATCGGTATGCAGTAATCCTCCACCTGTATTTATGTTTTCCTGACATCCAATTTGGGTAAGGCTGCCACAGGTTCCGCTATAAACAGCTAACTGAGTGTCCGCTAATGTGCCTGCGAAATTAGTTGAGATTTCAATATCAGCCTTGGTTGCAACAAATGAAAACCAAACGGAATGACTTAAACTAGCCGGACTCCAACAGGCAGGTGGAGCAGGATCGCCAACAGATGTAGCGGCAACATTGGTATATAAAATAGAATTACATGTTCCATTACCAACTGTAATTGGAGTAGCGGTACTACAATTATCATTAGCAGGCTGCGCATAGGCAAGAGCAGTAAAAACCAGGCATACTATTCGCATGCCTATATGTTTAATCCATTTCTTCATGGTTTATTGCGACTTTTTGGTTTTCTTTAGGTGTAGGTATGTAGCTCTGTCAACCGGTTTATCTTCAATGATGTAGATTTCAGATGGATTAACTTTTATATCAGTAGGCAAAGGATTTTTTGAAAATACGGGTTGTTCTACACCCGCAATTATAAATGTGATTTTTTTGGTAACAGCAAATAGCAATTTACCATCATTTGAAAGATCGGTGTAGATGCCTGTATCTATTATAATGGTATCTCCTTCCCGTGCTTTTTCATAAGTTTTCAGAATACTCATATTAGGTGTAGATACAGTAATTCCGTCATTGTTATCGTTTCCAATAACTTTAGTATAGATATCACCTTTGGTGCTATTATCGTTGATGTAAAATGTTGTGGCGGCAGATTTCTGAGTTGATAGAAAGGTTAATCCCAATAGGAAAGCCCATGATAATTGATTCTTTTTTAATCCTGAAATGAAAGGTAATAATTTCTTCATACTGCCTGCTGTTAACAATAATCTAATCTCAAATGTAACCAAATGATTGAAACAGTCAAAAAGATATGAGCTTATTTTCTTGTTTAATAAGCTATTATTATTAAATGATTAATAATAAGTAAGCATTTTAAGAAATTCGTTAAATATTTTCTAATAAATTTCGTATATTGTATTTAGGTAACGTATAAAAAAATGCACAACTTCAATTATTGAAATTGTGCATTTTATAGGAAAAAAATACGTTTTAATTTGAGCTCAGAATAATTACAATTTTATTAAAATCTGCTGCAGCATTGATTACATTTTTATAATCATTGAAAATTTCCAAAGGATAATTTACTACATTATAAAACTCGGTATTCGTAACCAATATTTCTCCATTTTTATCAGAATAATTGCTTTTGAAACCGGCTTCTGTTTTGCCATTTATCTGTGTTTTGAAATCCATTACAAATTTCTCAAGATTTTTGGCTTTCATTCCTTTTGGAAGTTTGATTTTGATGTTTCTGATATACGAATGCGGATGGTCTATCTCAACTGGCAGCACTCTTTTATTTTCTTGGTATAGCTCCATCTGACTACCAATTAATTTACCAACTGAAAACAGGTAATTTCCACCTGCTTTTTGCACTAATTCTTTTCCGTCGAATGCCACTTTCATTATGAAAGGTTTTTTACCAACGTAATCAAGCCCTTCATTTTCGACTTTTAGCGAAGTATAATCAACATCAAGTGTGTAATTTTTAGCAATAGTCTTTAAGAAAGTCTGATACTGATCAGCAGAAGCAAAGTCTTTTATAGGCTGGAATTGTACTGCAGTGTAACCTCCAAATTCAATATCTGTAGTGATTTTAGGGTTTTCAACATCTTCAGTAAAATCAATAGCGATGTTCATAATGTCTCGTGTAACTTCAGATGAAGGAAGCTCGATAAATGAAACTTCACTGATTCCCATTGGCACACCTCCAAATATTTTCTGACTGATAAATAGTCCATTGTTATTTCCAAGATTTTCAGGGAAGAACGGTATTCTATATTCAATTTCAGTTGGTGTAAGATATTTTTTTATCGATGGGAAATAAAGTAGCACTTCATCTAAATTTTCATAACTTTCAAAGTCTTTATCAAATGGAAGATCAAAACGGTCAGAAGCTAATACTACTTTATTTTCTATGTTGAACTGTTTTAAAACCGCAAGATATACCTTGAGCATATCTACCTTATTTGCCTGTTTTGCTTTCAGAATATCGCCAATAGTTTCCAGGCTGTTGGCATATTTGTTGAAATTGATGGTTTTTTTAATCTTGTTTTCAATATTCCAGATTTGTTCCTGGGTATCATTACTTTTTGGAATCTGAGTGCAAAATTCATCAACCTGTTTTTGTTGTTTTTTATCTAATTCCGGATTTATTCTGTCAAAGAAATTAGAAGTAAATTTGGCATAACTGCTAATGTTTTTAGCTCCGGTATAAAGGTTTTCATCCAATTTGTAACGAAACATTTTCAGTTTTGTATCTCTGTTGGCATATTTTTCATCATCCTCAAGTCCCGGAACATTTTCTCCTTTTACAGTAAGTGTATTTTTTAAAGTGTCATTAGCTACACCTGCAATAGGTTCTGCCAGTCCATTATAACATTTGGTTTTAAATTTAAGGTGTTTGGGAAAAATCAATTGGAACTCATTTTTCAGAATAGGAATGTTGGATTGCATTTTGATAGTCTTTCCTTCCAATTCCGGATTTTCTTCAAGCATGAATATTTTTTCAATAACACTTCCTTTATCAAGTCCGTTGATTGCGAAATAGTTGTATTTGATTTCTTTTTCTTCATCAACTTCTTCTTTGATGTCTTTTTTATCAAATGTCAAAACTTTTCCATCTTTCAGGATAACACGCAATTTAGTTTCAATAACGCTTTCATCCATTTTAAACGGAATATAAACTCTGTTGTTGCGCTCAATGGCTTCATCAGAATTAATGTATTTTTTTTCGTGAACCAAATAATATTGGGTGGCTTCCTTACCTTTTACGGCCAATTCAATTTTGATGTCCCGCTGGAGTATAACTTCTTTTTCATCTTTGTATTGTGGTGGAATGGAAATGGCTGTGTTTTTTTCCTCCCAATGATAATCTTTGAATTCCTGTGCATAATTGTTTACCGATAAAAGGACAACAGCCGCTGTTAGCCAGAAACGAATGGATAATTGTTTGAATTTCATTTTGTATTTAGTTTTAATGGCTTTATTTTTTTGAAGCATTTTCCTGAAGGACAATTGTTTCAGAGTAGTTTGATTTTAATTTTTTGACTGTTTCATCCCAAAGTGCAAAATCTTTTTTCTCAAGCATCAGTTTTTTTAATTCTAATGTTGATGTAAGTCGGATACTGTTTCCTTTCTGGATATACTGGATTTTAACTTTGATGAGGTCGTTGTCTAAATCAAAATCTTTTGGAACATAAGTTACCTTGTAATTCTTTGGAACAATACATTCTACGTTGGAATTGAACTTCGTCAGATAATCAAAATCATAGTTGGCCTGACGGTCTTTTTCGAGAGTTGATTTTTCATAATATTTGTCAAAAAACAAATTGATATACAG
>CAMFLD010000179.1 GCA_945957245.1 uncultured Flavobacterium sp.
GGAAATAGGTGCCTGGATATCTTCGGTTACTTCTTTGAAAAAGTCCAAATCATCTAAATCGTCATCTGCATAAAAAATGGATTTGAGTTTTTGGGGCATTAATTTTAATTTAGGATTTTTCGAAGATAGTTATTAAATCTAAGTAAATCGCTATTTGACATATCAAATAGCAATTATTGCCTCAAATTTGTTCATTTTGTGTAATTCATCGATTGAATTAATTCCTGTCAGTATTTTTTACAGGGAAAATTATCTCAAAAGTTGCTCCTTTTCCTACTGCACCTTTAGCTGATATAATCCCTTTATGATTCTCTATTATTTTTTTTACGATGGCAAGCCCGATTCCGGTTCCTTGATAAACTTCTTTGCCATGAAGCCGTTGAAAAACCTCGAAAATCTTCTCGTTGTATTGTTGTTCGAACCCTATACCGTTATCTGAAAAAATGATATGGCAGTAATCTGTTTCCGGAAGAAGGGATTTTTTAGCCAGCTCTTTTCCTTTTTGAATTTTGTAGTCAATTTTTATAATAGGAGGTACACCTTCACGGCTAAATTTCAGCGAATTGCTCACAAGATTAAATAAAAGCTGATGAAATTGGAACGGAACGATGTAAACATCACATTTCAAGTTACTGGATTCAATTGTAGCATTTTTTTGTTGTAGTTCTTCGGTTAAATCCTCCCTGATGTTATTAATGATTTCACTAAGGTCTGTTTTAATCAGTTTAATTTCCTGATCGTTGGTCCGGGAATATGCAAGAAGATCATTAATTAAATTCTGCATTCTATTGGCGGCATTTTGCATCCGTTTGAACTTGTCTTTACCGTTTTCGGATAAATTGGCAGCTTCCCGTTCACTGATTTGGTCTGAAAAGGTTTGTATTTTCCTTAATGGTTCCTGCAAATCATGGCTTGATATGTAGGCAAAGGACTGTAATTCTTTGTTCATTTTCTCAAGTTCCATATTTTTCTGCTCCAGCATGGCCGCATTTTGTCTGATTTTATCATCAGCTTCTTTCTGGAAGGAGAGGTCGTGGGTTACTTTTGAAAATCCTATCACTTCCTTGGAGTTATTATGCAGCGCAGTAAAGGCAACATTGGCCCAAAAAAGGGTACCATCTTTTTTTACACGCCATCCTTCGTGTCCGGAACGACCATCCTTTGCAGCTTTTGCGAGTAGCTTTTGAGGTAATCCATTGATGCGGTCTTCTTCGGTGTAAAAAGTGGTGAAGCTCTTTCCAACAATTTCTTTCGCAGTATAGCCTTTAATTTTTTCGGCGCCCTTATTCCAGTTTTCTACAATCCCGTCCCGGTTTAGGTAAATGATAGCATAATCCTGAATTTCTTCTACCATCAGATGATAACGTTGTTCGCTCTGTTCAAGATATTGATTCATCAATTTGAGCTCTTTGGTTCGTTCCTGGACTTTATTTTCCAGTTCGGTTGTAAACTCTTTCTGATCCTGAATTTCGGTACTGCTTCCAACCCACATCTGTATATTTTTGTCAGCATCTCTCTGAGGCACAGCACGGCTTAAATGCCAACGGTATATTCCATCATGGCGGCGTAATCTGTGTTCTAATCTAAATTCCTTACCTGTGGTAATGGATTCTTTCCATTTTTTTCGGTTCTCTTCCCGGTCATCAGGATGGATAATATCAAGCCAGTCATTCTCATAAATTTCCTTTAAGGACATTCCGGAGTAGTTTATAAAAGACTGATTGTAGTAAGTTAGATTTCCATTTACATCAGAAGTCCATATATGCTGGGGCATCGTATCAGATAACAGCCTGAATTTCTGCTCATTTTTAATTAACATCATCTGGGCTTCTCTCTCTTTTGTAATATCCCTGATGGTTCCTATCATCTTGACAGGTTCTTTATTTTCATTATAAAAAACCCTTCCTTTTCCTTCCATCCAATGGATTGATTTGTCGTCCCAAATTAGTCGTGCTTCGTAATCCAGTATTCCATTGGCTAAAGCATTTTTCAGGGCTTTATTACGGATCTCCAAATCTTCCGGGTGCAGGTAACCAATAAGTTGCTCATGAGTCAATTGCCTGTGCTCTGTTGAGCCACTTATAATTTCAAAATACTTGGGCGAATAAATGGCTTCATGAGTGATCAGGTTCAGCTCCCAAATTCCCAATTCACTGGCATCAATGACAATATTGAATTTTTCTTCGTTTAATTCTGGGTTTTTATTTTTTTCAAACACGGACACCAATACTCCATCAGCTTTTCCTGACTCATTGTGAATAGGGATATAGCTGAAACTATAGTTTACTACTTCTGTTTTACCATTATGAAATATGGGAAGGAGCATTTCTTCACTTGAAACTGATTCGGCATTTGTTAAGACATGGTTCGCCTTGGGTATTATGATATTCCCTATTTCTTCAGGAAGCTTTCCGGCAGGGTTTCCTATTGTATTTCGAATTCCTTTGGCTTCAAGTATTGGACGACAGGCATCATTATGAAAGCAAATCAAATCGGAACCCCATAACAACAGCATTGGAGAACTTGAATTTAGAATAATGCCAAGGGTAATACGAAGGTTCAGTGGCCAGTTGCCCGGTGTTCCCAATGGGCTTTTGCTCCAGTCTTTCTCTAATATATATTGGCTTGTTTCTCCGCTTTTGGAAAGAAATTGCAAATCTGAAACAGCCTTATTTATTGACATTGTAAAGTAGTTATTCTACGAAGTTAATAAAATTATTTTTTCCGCAGGACTGAATGATATTCTTATACTAAAATTCAATTCTAATAAATGACGGGTAATATTTTTTCAACACAACAGAATCGTTATATTTACCATTCAAATTATTACTGACCAATATGAGCTACTATAAAATACTCAATTTAGAGCATTATTTTAAAATGTATAAAAAATCTATCCGGGAGCCTCGTAAATTCTGGGATAAGATTGCAGAAGAAAACTTTACCTGGTATCAAAAATGGGATAAAGTGTTTGAAGTTAATTTTCAGGAAGCAAGTTTTAAATGGTTTGTCGATGCCAAAGTCAATATTACCAAAAACTGTATTGATAGGCATTTGGCAAGAAGAGGAGATAAAACAGCCATTATATTTGAACCCAATAATCCAAATGAGGAAGCTCTTCATATAACTTATAACCAACTTTACGATCGTGTGGCCCGTATGGCAAACGTACTTCGGGAGCAGGGGATTGAAAAAGGAGACCGTGTGTGTATTTATCTTCCGATGATACCGGAGCTTGCTGTAGCCATTTTAGCTTGTGCCCGCATAGGAGCAGTACATTCGGTAATATTTGCAGGCTTTTCAGCTTCTGCTGTTGCAGCACGTATTAATGATTGTGAATGTAAAATGGTGATTACCTCTGACGGAAGTTACCGTGGCGATAAAACAATCGATTTAAAAGGTATTATTGATGAGGCATTGGAAAAAACACCTTGCGTAGAAAAGGTTTTGGTTGCCAAAAGAACCAATACGCAAGTTTCTATGAAAGAAGGACGTGATATTTGGCTCCAGCCTTTACTTGATGCCGCAATCCCGAATAATGTAGCCGAAATAATGGATGCGGAAGACCCGCTGTTCATTTTATATACTTCGGGCTCAACCGGAAAACCTAAAGGAATGGTACATTCTACCGCAGGTTATATGGTATATACGGCTTATACTTTTAAGAATGTTTTTGCCTACGAAGAAAATGATATTTTTTGGTGTACTGCCGATATTGGCTGGATTACAGGTCATTCTTATATTTTATATGGGCCATTATTAAACGGAGCTACTACTGTGATATTCGAAGGAGTACCTTCCTATCCCGATTTTAGCCGTTTTTGGGAAGTAATCGAAAAGCACAACGTAACTCAATTCTATACTGCTCCAACAGCTATTCGGGCCCTTGCAAAAGAAAGTTTGGATTATGTCCAACGTTTTCCTTTAAAATCTTTAAAGGTGATTGGGTCAGTGGGAGAGCCTATCAATGAGGAAGCATGGCACTGGTATAATGACCACGTAGGAGGTAAGCGTTGCCCACTGGTAGATACCTGGTGGCAGACTGAAACAGGAGGAATCATGATTTCGCCGATTCCTTTTGTTACTCCCACAAAACCTACGTATGCTTCATTGCCATTGCCGGGAATACAACCTGTTTTGATGGATGAGCTTCGCAATGAAATTGAAGGCAATCAGGTTACCGGAAGCTTGTGCATTAAATTTCCCTGGCCTTCAATTGCCAGGACAATCTGGGGAGACCACCAGCGGTATAAAGAAACTTATTTTACGGCATTTCCGGGAAAATATTTTACAGGGGACGGTGCTTTACGGGATGAAGTAGGTTATTACCGAATAACAGGAAGGGTAGATGATGTGATCATTGTATCAGGGCACAATCTTGGAACCGCACCTATAGAAGATGCCATCAATGAGCATCCGGCTGTGGCAGAAAGTGCTATTGTTGGGTTTCCACATGATATTAAAGGAAATGCACTGTACGGATTTATTATTTTGAAAGAGACAGGAGAAGGACGTGACAGAGCTAATCTTGCCAAAGAAATCAACCAGTTAATTTCTGACCAGATTGGGCCAATTGCTAAACTGGATAAGATTCAGTTTGTATCCGGTCTGCCAAAGACCCGCTCAGGAAAAATAATGAGGCGCATCCTCAGGAAGATAGCCGAAGGCGATTTTAGCAATTTTGGAGATATTACTACTTTATTAAATCCTGAAATTGTAGAAGAAATCAAAAACGGAAAAGTTTAAAAATTAAAAAACCCGTCACGCTCAGCGGACGGGTTTTTTGCAGCACTAAAAAACTAAGTTTATAGGTTTATCGTAATCGATCCACAGATTTTACAAGATCTTCGTCCTTTTTGATGGCTTTGTTGGCCAAAACCAAGAATACGATAGAAAAAATAGGTAAGAACATCCCAACACCTTTCTCAGAAATAGCCATTTCTCCAGATGCATTTAGTGTCCGATACACAAATAATCCTAATAAAATTAAATTCAATATGATATTCAATCTGCCCATGACAAATTGTTGTTGCCTTTTTTGGTGGGATAAGATACTCAATAAAGATAGAGTATTACTTAAACCGAAGAGAACCGCATATCCTATATTCATCATAAAATAGAATGATTTACCTGCCGCATCTTTCCATAAAGGGAAGAAAAAAGGCAAAGCGCCCATAATAATAAGGCAAAGGATAAGATAATAAGTTTGCGGTCTGTACATATTACTAATTGTATAATGTGTTGCAAAAATAAATTTTCTTTTTAAAAAAAATACTATTGCATCATAAAATATTATTTGTATTATTGCAGTACAAATCTGCAGGAACTACATCAATCAGATTTTTTCAGGCATTGATTCTACCCTCATTTTACACACTCCCATAAAAACACATTTTACGATATAAATACTATTTATGTTTGATATTGCTGCCCTAAAAGAAATGAAGCTTACTGAGCTTCAGGAAATTGCAAAATTAGCCCAAACGATTAAAGTCGCAGGGACAAAAAAAGATGCACTTATTGCCCAGATATTGGAACATCAGAATAAAACTGCTGCTGAAGATGCCGAAAAAAGTGCTGCCGAACCTGAAAAACAAAAAAGTGCTGAAGTCAAGCCCAAGCGTGCCCGCATAACAGCTGATAAAAGTAGGCCATCAGAAGCACCGCAAAGTGATTTGTTCACAGAAGAACCGGCCGCTGAAAAAGTAGAAGAATTACCTATATCGGCTAACAAAGAAGCTAAATTCAAAAAGCCTTTCGAAAAAAAGAAGAAAAATACCACAATACAAACAGTTGAAGCACCTCAGGAAACTGAAACACCAACAACACCAGCTCAGGAAGAAGAATCTCAAGCCCCTCAGGCTAATAACAATGAGCAAAAGCCGAAGCATAATAACGAGATTGCTAACGCCAATAATCCTAACAATCCCAATTTTAAAGGAAAAAAACAAAACAATTTCAGGGACTCTGACTTTGAATTTGACGGAATCATAGAAAGCGAAGGCGTTTTGGAAATGATGCCTGATGGTTATGGTTTCTTACGTTCTTCGGATTATAACTATCTTGCTTCTCCTGATGATATTTACCTCTCTACTTCTCAAATCAGATTATTTGGACTTAAAACCGGAGATACTGT
>CAMFLD010000180.1 GCA_945957245.1 uncultured Flavobacterium sp.
CTGGAAACCTGTTTTTATAATCAGGTGCAGGACTTTGTGTATAACAACTTTAAAGTTCCTGATAACTTAAAACAGAACAATTATAAAGGGAGCATGATTGTTCTTTTTGAAGTAGCTGCTTCCGGGAATTTCAAGGTCATTTATGTAGATGCTATTGATGAAAATCTGGTTGCTGAAGCTAAGCGGGTTTTTGGTAAAATACCAAAAATTACTCCTGCTACTTATAATGGTAATCCAACTTATACTAAATATACGATCAAGATTGGAATTCCGCTTCAGAGTGTGGCGGAGATACAGGCTGAAAAACAGGCTCAGGCGGAGGCCGAGAAGAAGTCTAATTTTTATAAGCCTAATGACAAACAGCTGACGGAACTGGACAGCATGAAATTTAAAAAGTTTGAGAATCCTCAGTATCAGAGTCACATTAACATTCCTTTTTCACATAGTTATTATGCGCAGTTTGATGCGGCTATGAACCAAATTGGGGCTAACAACCACACGGGGTCTAAGCCTTATGCTTATGCAGATGTGAATAAATATTATAACATAGAAGAGGCTAACAAGGCGATTGCCAAAAACAGACAGGAATGGTGGGGAAAGAAATTGTGGAATGAGAATCTGGTAGAGGTTCAGGGGGAAGATTATTGGTTTACCCTCAACCCTATTTTTGATGTTCAGATTGGAAAAAGTGATCCTAGTAAGTCGAGCACTACTTTTATCAATACCCGTGGGATTCAGTTTAATGGTGGTTTGGGTAAAGAGTTAAATTTTACTACTACCATTTATGAAAGTCAGGGCCGGTTTGCTGATTATTTTAACCGCTATGCTGAGTCTATTGCTCCTGCGGGTGGTAATCCGGCTATTATTCCGGGGATTGGGATTGCTAAGGATTTTAAGTCAGATGCTTATGATTTTCCTATGGCTGAGGCTAATTTGTCTTATACGCCAAGTAAGTTCATCAACCTGAATTTGGGTTATGGCAAGAATTTTATTGGTGATGGTTACCGTTCGCTGTTGTTAGGTGATGGTGCGAGTCCTTATCCTTATTTTAAGCTGAATACTACTTTCTGGAAGATTAAGTATACGAACATTTACACGTGGCTTAAGGATGTGCGTGATGATGTTACCGTAGACCGTACTTATGCTACTAAGTTTGCAGCCAGTCATTACCTGAGCCTTAATGTTTCGAACCGATGGAATATTGGGTTGTTTGAGTCGGTTATTTGGACCAATCAGAACAATCGTGGTTTTGATATGAGTTTTGTGAATCCTATTATTTTTTACCGTACGGTTGAGTTTACTTCTTCTGCCCGAAGCGGGAATGCATTGCTTGGTTTGACTTCTAAATACAAAATAAGTAATCAGATTAATATGTACGGACAGTTCCTGTTGGATGAGTTTTCTTTGAAGGATGTGAAAGCGGGGAATAAGAGCTGGAAGAACAAATTTGGTTACCAACTGGGGGCTAAGTATTATAATGCTTTTAATATTAAAAACCTGTTGCTTCAGGCGGAATATAATGTGGTTCGTCCGTATGTGTATGCGCATAGCGAGGCGATTACGAATTATGGCCATAACAACCAGAGTTTGGGTCACCAGTGGGGTGGTAACTTCAGGGAGTTTGTTGCCATTGCCCGTTACCATAAGGGACGTTATTTTGCGGATGCTAAACTCACGGTTGGTACCCGTGGTCTTGACTTTAATAACGGGACGGACAATTATAATTACGGAAGCAACATTTACCTGAGCTACAACGACAACCGGCCTTATGATACAGGAGTTACCATAGGCCAGGGAAATAAAACGAGCGTTTTTATTGCTGATTTACAGGCGGGTTACCTGATTAATCCTTCGACTAATATGAAGCTGTTTGGCAGTTTTATTTACCGCAATTTTAACCCAACGACTGAGACCGCTACGGTGATTAAAGAAAGTACGACCTGGTTCTCTGTGGGGCTGCGTTGTGATATATTCAATTGGTATTTTGACTACTAGACTGTTTATTGCTTTAAGGTCGTTGTCTTAGGTTTTATTGAACGGGGTTGCTTTAGTATTTGCGGCACTGTTTATGGCTTCTGCAAGGGATGTTGTTTATTTTTCTGAGTAACGAGTTTCCTTTCCTGAGTTGCGAGTTTTCTCTCCTGAGTAACGAGTTTTCTCTCCTGAGTTGCGAGTTTTCTTTCCTGAGTAGCGAGTTTCCTCTCCGCAGTAGCGAGTTTCCTCTCCGCAGTAGCGAGTTTTCTCTCCGCAGTAGCGAGTTTTCTCTCTGCAGTAACGAGTTTTCTCTCTGCAGTAATGAGTTTTCTCTTTGCAGTAACGACTTTCCTCTCCGCAGTAAGGAGTTTTCTCTCTGCAGTAATGAGTTTTCTCTTTGCAGTAACGAGTTTTCTCTCTGCAGTAGCTAGTTTTCTTTCAGCAGTAGCGAGTTTTCTCTCCGCAGTAGCGAGTTTCTAAGTTACCTCACGAAAGATTCTTCGCTCGTGTCGCGCGGTAGCGAGGGATTATCCATAAAACTCAGCTTTTAAATTAAAACTATATTCTTTCAAAACGCTTTCTAATTTCTGTCTGCTATTACTGCTTTCAGGAACTTTAATTTCTAGCTGTTTTGTGAAATCTTTAATTGTATTAAGGATTATTTGTTTATCACTTTCAACAACTTCTTCTTTTTCTGTTTGTTGTTTTTTTCTTTCCAAGCTATTTTTTGCAATTTTCAAAACATCATTTTCTCTTTCAAATTGATTGAAAAGGTTGTCAATCAAAAGTTCTGGAATTATATGTCTGGTTGCAAGGTCTGCTGATAAAAGCCCGCGGATACAATAAAATGCAGTTTTATAAGTAAACTTTTTTCCAGTTCCCATTAGGTTTATATTTCCTTTGGCAAGGGAAAGATAATGATGAAATAGCGCTTTAAAATCAAAATTTTCTATTACTTTATTTTGAAAATTTTCCCAATCAGGAAGTTCATTGAAGTAAATAATATGTGCTCTAATCCATTCAAAAACTGTTGGGTTGCTTTTCAGTAGAAGACCAAACATTTTGTCAATATCGTATGAAACAAAATCAAAATCTCCATCCATAACTTCTATAATGTCGGGATGCTTTTTGAAATCAAAATATTGGTTTTTAGATTGAAGATGAAAGCCACGAACATCAAAATCACTGTCTGGACTTGCGATGCCCCATAATCTACTTCCGCTTTCTATGTAAAAAAGAGGTTTTTCTTCTGCGTTTTTAAAAAGGTTCTCTATTTCCTGTTTCATCATTTTTTGAATTGGCGTCTATGCCTTGTAATAACGTTTTGTGGCTACTCATAACAGAGGTAAATAAGGAATAAATGTAATAAAAAATGCCCTTCTTGTTCCTCCATTACATCCCTAAATTATAATATCGTCTATGTATATTTTGAATGTTTCACTTTTTGCTTCGCGTTTGTCGCGCCGTAAAAGGAGATTTAGACCTTCATTCCCACGCGAAGGATTCTTCGCTCGTGTTGCGCGGTAGTGGGGGATATACTTCATTCCCACGCGAAAGATTCTTCGCTCATGTTGCGCGGTAGCGAGGCCATCGACCATGCTTTCAGCATAAACCATAATTTTATTCTTTCCCATGATTATAGGAATGACACCTGTAATAAAAACAACTACCACAATTGATATGCATATTCCTAATGGTTATTTGACAACTTTAGAATCCAATTTAATAGTTTTTATTATTTTTTTACCATCGCTTATTTCCAAAACACTTTCAGCTTCCTGGGGTTTCCCATTTCCGGATGCTTTCAAAGCGGAATAACCAACCTTATACCAGACATCTACAGAAGAACATTCCTTACTAAAGCAACTCTCTCCGGGGTCCTGATATATGTTTGTATGAATACGATACCACTGGTTAATCTGTAGCTTTGGTTTTGATGGTGATGATCCCTGACCTGGTGATTGCGACCATGAACCTAATGTATACGGAAATGAAGGAACAATATTTGGCGTAAAAAAGTTAATCCAGTCTTCGTTAATTTCTAAACCATTACAACTTCCACTCCCGATACCTTGATTACTTGCCTTACAGACTTCAATAGAAATTTTCAAAGTCTTGTCGGGGCATATCGTTTTTAGATAATTATTATATGCTGTTAACTGATTAATTGCAGTGGCACTTGGAGAGAAAATCAACGTATATGGACTGTTAATATTGGGTTGCACAGCTCTTAAACTTTCGGTCAGTATTCTTTTGTTCCATGGAGGGCAACATGTATTAATTTGAGTTGTATCAATAGTTGTAAAATCAACAGTCGTATGGCCAACATCAGTAGCAGGGCCTACAAATTTAGAACAGTCTGGAGCAACAATCAATAATGAATCCGGAGCTCCATTATTCTCATGGTGTAAAACTCCATTACCATCAATTATATTGACAGTATATGTTTGACCACTAATTAAATTAATTGGTGGTGTAGTGTATTGACCTGTCATTGGACCATATGTACCAACAACATTACCGCTTGCGTCAATAATTTGCACCCATTCATTTGTAAAAACACTGTTACCTGCATAGGACTCTACATAAATTACCTTTTTGCCGGAAGATCTATTTGTATCACAGTTCATCTTTATAGAATTGAGGTCGCACCACCAATATGGTACAGCAACTACACTCGTTTTATGCTTTCTTTTTATTTTTTTATCTGTTTTCTGACCATTTACATTATTTAAAAGAAATAGTGTAATAAATAAAATTGCCCACGTTTTGTTTGATAAGTTTCTCATTTTAATAGTATTTAATTTTTTAATTAATATTTACAAACTAAAACTGTTGTCTTCAGTTTGATTGTTTTGTCATTTGGTTTAGTATATAATTGTTGTTACAGTATAAAAACATTTTCAACATTTTATGCTGACTTACAAATTGCCTCAGTTTCAGGTATTGACGAAGTTTTAATAAATAATTTAAACGATAAGCAAAATTTGACGTGACAGATATTTTCCAAGAAAGAAACCATCTATTTCGTAAAACCAGTATTAGGCAATTTATTTCTTGCAAAAGTCGGCTCCCTTTTTTGGAAGAATTCCCTAATTATTTAAATTGTATGTTATTGAATGCTATATTTCGGCTTGATTAATGCTTACCGTTAACTCTTAAAACAGATACAACTTCGCTTTTACAAACGCCCACACCCTTACAAGGTAAGCTATGAAAGAAAATAACGTTGTATAGCTTTTCATTACTTACTTAAAAGTAACAAAAAAATATATATAAAACAATTATATTCAGGATATTTTAAAAAAAGAGTGAATGTGCTTATAGATTTTTCGTGTTCCCACGCGAAAGATTACTATGCCACTCGCTTTGCTCAGGTAGTGCGGTAGCGGCGATATACTTCATTACCACGCGAAGGATTCGCGCGGTAGCGAGGGGAAGGATTCTTCGCTCGTGTTGCGCTGTAGCGGGATATACTTCATCCCACGCGAAGGATTCGCGCGGTAGCGAGGGGTAAAAACAAAAAAGCCGCTCTTATTGCCGTTTGCAACAAACTGCTTAAAATCGTATTTGGAGTTGTGAAAAACAGAACATTTTATTTGGATAGTTACCTGTAAAAAACAGCTTAAAAAATTTTGTTTTTTACACAGTTCATGTTAGCAGCAGTAGTTATATTTATTCGAAAATTCTAAATTCTAAATCATTACCTCTCATACCATCAGTATATGATGTTGGAATAATAATATATTGAAGCGGATCAGTTTTTGGATACCTCTCTTTAACAGTTTTGATTATGAAATATACTGTTTCACCGCTATGAATAATTTTTCCAAAAGGAAACTTTATATTAAAGAAAACTTCATTGGGATAATAAATAGGTTTACCAATTCTGATATCATATTCACTATCATTTACATAAAAGTAAACGAATTCCAAAGGTGCTTTTTCAAAATTTTGATCTTCAGGTAAGTTGAGTTTTAACTTGTAGCTCGAAGAACTTTTACTGAAAAAATATCTTTTTTTTAAGTTAGACACCTTTTTTGTGTCATCGGATTTCTTAATTGTAGTTGAAAGATTATTTCCTTTTAAAGATGATTTTGTAGAATCAATTTTTGTGATCAATATATTTTTAGGCTGCTTTATAATATTTGTGTTTGTG
>CAMFLD010000181.1 GCA_945957245.1 uncultured Flavobacterium sp.
GCTTATGATTTTGTGCTGGATAATGATAAACCATTGCTGATAGAAATCAGCTACGGATTTGCCAATGCAGGTTATGATGACTGTGTAGGCTATTGGGATGAAGCCATGAATTGGCATGAAGGCAAGTTCAATCCTTATGGATGGATGGTAGAAATGATGCGGAAGTAATGAAAGAGTTTGCTCCGATTTTAGTTATGGTTTATGACCGCCTGGAAAGTCTTAAAAAATGTATTGAGGCTTTGAAAGGTTGTGATGAAGCTTCCCAATCAGTGCTTTATGTTTCTTCTGATGCAGCTTATAAGACTCAGGATTCAGAAAAAATTGAAGCCGTTCGGGAATACATTCAAACCATTTCCGGATTCAAAAAAGTTATTCCGATTATGCCTAAAGAAAACCGAGGACTTAACGGAGCTTACAATACCGCTATTGACTTGATTTTTAAAGAACATGATACTTTCATTTTTATGGAAGATGATATCATCGCTGCTCCCGATTTCCTGAAGTTTGTCAATGAAGGTCTGGAGTTTTATAAAAACGATGCTAAAGTACTTTCAATATCGGGATTCTCACATTCGGTTTTCTTTGATGTAAACAAAGAACAGCAATCCGAAATCTATTTCACCCAGCGCTGGTGTCCGTGGGGATTTGCATCCTGGAAAGACAAAATCCTGAAAGTTAAAGACCTGTCATTAGAAGAACTTAAGAAAGACCTAAATAATAAAACTTTTATCAGCAGTCTGGATAAAATCGGAATTGATTTGTTTACCGCATTTCAACGGAAATTATACAAGAAGGAACCTTTGGTTTTAGATTACCGATATGTTCATTATATGGTAAAAAACGATCTTTATACCGTTACACCCTATACTACTAAAACATTCAATATAGGTAATGACGGACAGGGAACCCGAACACGGAAAAATGAAAAGTATACCCGTTTTGATTTAGAAATACTAAAGAATATAGTACCGTTCGAATTATCAGGATTTGCAAGTGAAAAAATAAATAACTCGTTTAATTTTTTATGTAATAATACTCAAACCAATAAGTTAAAACGCATTTTGAATACTATTGGCCTATTGCAGTTTGGTTATTACCTTCATGAAAAAAAGAAAAAATGGCGCAGCAGAAAATAGTTATCGTATTGCCTAAACTAACTCCGGGCGGAACCGAAAGAACCGCTGTGGTACTGGCTAATTATATGGCAGAACAGAATATTGATGTTACTGTATTAGTCATGTTTAAAAGGGATAAGTTTTATGAGTTAAATCCAAAAGTAAAACTGATTGAACCGGATAATTTCCGTGATAAATATGGCAAAATCCTCTCTTTTCCAATGTTGCTCTGGTATTTGAGAAAAAATATCAAAAACGAAAAGCCGGATACTGTTTTCTGTCTTGGCTATATGCTTTTAGGAATCATAACTTCCGTCGGAATAAAAACAAAAGTAATCATATCAGGCCGAAGTAGTCCGGATAGAGTAAGATTTCCGGGAAATGCATTATTTAACGGAATTTACAATATGTGCTATTCGATATTGAAATTCAGGATTGACGGAATTATTGCGCAGACCAATTACGCCAAAGAAGTTTATCAGAAAAAATACAAATGTCCCATAGTGGTTATTCCAAATTTCCTGAGAGAAATCAAGGAATATCCTTCTGAAAGAAAAAACCAAATCATCACTTTAGGACGTTGTTCTTATGAAAAAGCCCAGCATTTTTTATTAGAAGCATTTGCCCAACTTAATGCACCTAATTGGACTTTAGCCATCATTGGAGACGGTCCGTTGCTTGAAGAATTAAAAAGTCAGGCAAAAGCATTGAATATAGCAGAAAAAGTCGAATTTTGCGGCTTTCAGAAAGAAGTCGATTTATATCTTTCAAAAGCTAAAATATTTGGATTTACTTCCATCATCGAGGGATATCCTAATGCTTTGATTGAAGGAATGGCAAATGGCTTGGCACCAGTAAGTTTCAACTGTGTAGCAGGCCCGTCTGATATTATTAAAGAAGGCGAAAACGGATTTTTGGTCCCCGTAGGAGAGGTGGCTCTTTTTGCTCAAAAATTACAGATGTTGATTGATGATAGAGCTTTATTGGAAAAAATAAGCAGTAATGCTTCAAAAATTAAAGAAACAAACAATTTAAAAATTATAGCCGAAAAATACAGCCGGTTTTTAATCGGATAGGCATAAAGAAAACAAATATGAAAATTTTAATAACAGGTGGAGCCGGATTTATTGGTTCAGCAATTGTTCCAAAACTGCAGAGCGAAAACCACGATGTTTATGTTTTTGATAATCTGAGTTTTGGGAACCGTGAATACATCAATGTTGTCGATGACCACTTTTTCCTTGGTGATATTCGTGATGTGAATATTGTTTCCAATGCTATAACAACTATTTCACCGGACATTATCATTCATTTGGCAGCAGTGCATTTTATTCCGTATTGTAACGAACATCCTTTTGAGTCCTCAGACATCAATATCCGGGGAACTATGAATGTTTTGGATGCAGCAAAAAAAGTAAAAAACCTTAGTAAAATTTTCTTTGCATCAACTGCAGCAGTTTATCCAATTTCAGATAATGCCGTAGCTGAAAATGATGAAGTACGTCCACTGGATATTTATGGTTTGAGTAAATTAGCAGGAGAACAATTGTTGCAGAAATTCCACCTTGAAACCGGAATAGACACCATTTGTTGTCGCTTCTTCAATGCATTTGGACCTAATGAAACCAATCCGCATTTAATTCCCGAAATCGAAAAACAGATTAAAGACGGAAGCCGTAAAATTGCATTAGGTAACCTTACTCCAAAACGCGACTTTATCCACACTCATGATATGGCCAATGCCGTTTCAGCTTTGATTAAGCTTGAAAATGTTGGCTTTGATACCTTTAATTTAGGCCGTGGAATAGAGTATGCCGTAACCGAAGTAGTAGAAGAATTCGAAAAGATATTAAACGAAAAAATCATAATTGAAGTGGATCAGGCCCGAGTGAGGAAAGTAGAACGACTGCATTTGCTGGCAGATGTTTCCAAACTTAAGCAAAGAACAGGTTGGGAGCCACAATGGAGCCTGAATCAGGGAATAAAGGATTTGGTTGAAAACTGGTAAAATATGAGCGAAAACAGATTAAGATTGGGCTTACTTTTTAATTTCAATCCCAAATGGACTGGCGGTATTATTTATTTGCTGAACGCCATTCGTATACTGAATTTCTTGGAAGACAAGGACAAACCTACAGTTGTGGTTTTGTACAATCCGGCTCTTAAAAAGTACGTAGACGAAATCAATTATCCTTATATGGAGTTGGTGCCACATAATTTTACATCGATTTACAAAGGATATGTTGATTCAATCCTGAAAAATAAAAACGTTTTTGTACATGATTTGGTAATCAACCATAAACTTGATGCTGTTTTCCCGATGCACGATTATCCGGTAAAAAGCAAACTGAATGCCAAATTAGTTTCCTGGTACGCTGATTTACAGCACATGTATTATCCACAGTTTTTTACCAAAAGAAAACGGTTGGAACGCAACGCCAGAATTAAACTGATCTTGAAAAACTCCAAAGATTTGGTGGTTTCAAGTCAGGCCGTGAAAGATGATTTTTTTAAATTTTTTAAAGTTCCAAAAGGGCTAAACATTCATATTTATCATTTTGTTTCCATCATTGAAGGTCTACCCGATATGACTTTTGATGAAATTCGGGCGAAATATGATTTACCGGAACACTATTATATGATAAGCAATCAGTTTCATAAACATAAGAACCATAAAGTTGTTTTTGAAGCAGTAGCTGAACTAAAGAAAAAAGGAATTGAAGTAGCCATCGGAATTACCGGCCGTTTCCCGGATGAACCGGATTCTCCTTACATGCAGGAATTACACGACATCATCAACCAAAACGATTTGAAAAAATCAATCAAATTTCTGGGACTGATTCCAAGAGGCGATCAGTTTTTGCTGATGAAATACTGTAAAGCCATTATCCAACCAAGTTTATTTGAAGGTTGGAGTACGGTTATAGAAGATGCAAGATCACTACAGGTTCCGGTTATAGCGGCTAATCTTAATGTGAATATCGAACAGTTAGAAGAAAAGGGAACTTATTTTGAGCCTCATAATGTTGCTCAATTGGTTTCTATTCTGGAAAATTATCCTAACAGGGACTACAGCAAACAGCTTTACGATTCGTACGAAAACCGAATGAAAGCAGCAGCATACGAATTACTATCAGTTTTTAAATAAAATTAAATGGACAAATCTTCAAAAATATACATAGCAGGCCACAAAGGAATGGTAGGAAGTGCCATTTGGAATGCCCTAAAAAACAAAGGTTATGAAAATCTGATAGGTAAAACCAGTAAAGAACTGGATTTAAGAAATCAGGCAGCCGTTCAGGAATTTTTTGCCAAAGAACAACCCGATGTTGTGATTGATGCAGCGGCAAGAGTGGGCGGAATCTTAGCCAACAACAATTATCCGTTTACTTTCCTGATGGAAAATATGCAGATACAAAATAACCTGATTGATACATCATTACAACAGGATGTTGATAAGTTTATCTTTTTAGGGAGTTCCTGCATTTACCCTAAGTTAGCACCACAACCTTTGCATGAAGACTGTTTACTGACTTCATCTTTGGAACCAACTAACGAATGGTATGCCATTGCCAAAATATCAGGAGTAAAGGCCTGTGAAGCTATTAGAAAGCAATTTGGAAAAGATTTTGTAAGTCTGATGCCAACGAATCTTTATGGTCCAAATGACAATTTCGATTTACAGACATCCCACGTTTTGCCTGCAATGATGCGTAAATTCCACGAGGCAAAAATAAATGGCAATCAACCTGTAACACTTTGGGGTTCCGGTTCGCCGATGCGTGAATTTTTGCACGTACATGATTTGGCAGAAGCCGTAGTTTTTGCTTTGGAAAACAAATTCGAAGACAACCTTTACAATGTAGGAACCGGAGTAGATTTGACCATAAAATCATTAGCCGAATTAATCCAAAAAACAGTTGGTCATACCGGAGAAATTATCTGGGACAGTACTAAGCCTGATGGAACGCCACGCAAACTGATGGATGTTTCTAAAATGGCTAATCAAGGCTGGAAGGCCAAAATTACACTCGAAGACGGCATCAAGACAACCTACAATTGGTTCCTGGAGCACGAACATTCGTTTAAGGAAGTTAAAATGTAATTACTATATTTAAAGAATATACTATGAAAACCGCATTAATTACCGGAATTACAGGCCAGGATGGCGCTTATTTAGCAGAATTGCTTCTTGAGAAAGGCTATATGGTACACGGTATCAAACGCCGTTCATCACTTTTCAATACAGACAGAATTTATCACTTGTATCAGGATCCGCATGCAAAAGGAATTCGTCTGAAACTACATTATGGCGATATGACCGATTCTATGAACCTGACCCGTATTATACAGGAAGTACAACCGGACGAAATTTATAATCTGGCAGCCATGTCACATGTAAAAGTGAGTTTTGATACACCGGAATATACTGCTAATGCTGATGGAATAGGAACTTTACGCCTTTTAGAAGCGGTTCGTTTATTAGGTCTGCAAAATAAAACCAAAATTTATCAGGCATCAACATCCGAGTTGTATGGTTTGGTACAGGCGGTTCCACAATCAGAGACTACACCGTTTTATCCACGTTCGCCTTATGCTGTAGCTAAGATTTATGCTTATTGGATAACTGTTAATTATCGTGAAGCATACAATATGTTTGCCTGTAATGGTATTTTATTCAACCATGAATCACCTTTGCGTGGAGAAACGTTCGTAACCCGAAAAATTACCCGTGCCGTAGCCAAAATAGCGCTGGGATTGCAGAAGGATTTATACATGGGGAATCTCGATGCACAACGTGACTGGGGTCATGCCAAGGATTACGTTGAAGCCATGTGGAGAATTCTGCAGCAGGATACCCCTGAAGATTATGTGATTGCAACCGGAATTACTACACGTGTTCGTGACTTCATTAAAATGGCCTTTGCTGAAGTTGGAATCCATATCAGATTCGAAGGCGAAGGTGTTGATGAAGTTGGAATTTTAGAATCTGTTGATGCTGTCAAATATGAAGC